>NZ_JBQQCE010000425.1:0-8578 GCF_052245645.1 Streptomyces sp. KR55
CCACGACCGACCCGAGCACCTTCGCCGGATCGGCGTCGACGACCTCGCAGCCGGGCGCGGTCGCCACGATCCGCCCGCCGAGTCCGACCAGTGCCGCGCGGAACCCGTCGGCGTGCACCTGCGCGGCCAGCGCCACGGGCCCGTCCTCGGCGAGCTCCAGCCGGTGCGAGGGGCGGCCCTGGGAACCGGCGGCGGCACCCGGCCGGGCGTCGACCCGGATCAGCCCCAGCGCCTCCAGCTCGGCGGCCACCGCGCCGGCCGTGGCCCGGGTGACGCCGAGTTCGGCGGTGAGCACGGCCCTGGTCGGGGCCCGCCCGGTGTGCACGAGCTCCAACGCGGGCCCGAGCGCACCGCGCCCCCGGTCCAGCCGCGTCCTCGAGGTGGTCCCTTCCCCCGCCGGCCGGGGGTCCGCCTTGCCGCTCATGAGGGCGAGTCTCCCATGATCCGCACGTCAGCCGGCGTCCGCCGGGAAGCCGCTGACCCGCAGGGTGATGTTCAGCCGTCCGGTCAGGCCGAGCCAGGGCGGCGCCGTGCCCGCGTGCACCCGCGGCACCCCGTGGTACGCCATCCGCGCCGGCCCGCCGAACACGAACAGGTCACCGCTGCGCAGCTCGACGTCCGTGTGGGGCCGGGCCCGGCTCTCGGTGTTGCCGAACCGGAAGACGCAGGTGTCACCGAGGCTCAGGGACACCACCGGCGCGGCGGACTTCTCGTCGCTGTCGCGGTGCATGCCCATGCGGGCGTCGCCGTCGTAGAAGTTGATCAGCGCGATGTCGTACTCGGCCCCCGCGGCCGCCTCCGCGCCGAGCGCGTCGGCCACCGCGCGCCGGCCCAGCTCACCGAGCCACGCCGGGAACGGCTTCACGGGGGCGCCGTCTCCGTCGACGACCGTGCGGGCATAGGCGTACGGGTACCAGTGCCAGCCCAGGCAGACCTGGCGGGCGGTCATCGTGCCGCCGCCGGGCGTGCGGACCGTGCGCAGTCCTGCGGGCGGGCGCGCCCACTCCCGGCAGGCACTCAGCAGCTCGCGCTGGCGCTCCGCGTCGAGCCAGTCCGGCACGTGCACCGCGCCCGGCGCGATCTCCGTACGGTCCCTGGGGAACAGCTCGGCCTCCATGCCGTCCATCCTCCCGCACCAGCCCTGAGCTGCGGCTCGGTTAGCCTTGGCCGCACGATGAACGACCGTATGACGACGCCCTGGGGCGAGCTCGCGCTGGCGCGCTTTCCCGAGGACCCCCGCGACCGCCTGCGTGCCTGGGACGCCTCCGACGAGTACCTGCTGCGGCACCTCGCGAGCGAGGGCGTGCCGCTGTCCGGCACGGTCGTGGTGCTCGGCGACCGCTGGGGCGCGCTGGTGACCGCGCTGGCGGCGCACGGGCCGGTGCAGATCACGGACTCGTTCCTGACGCAGGAGGCGACCCGCGCGAACCTCGCCCGGGGCGGCGTGGAGCCCGGCACGGTGCGTCTGCTCACCACCCAGGATCCGCCGCCCGACCGGGTGGACGTGCTGCTGGTGCGGGTGCCGAAGAGCCTGGCGCTGCTGGAGGACCAGCTGCTGCGGCTGGCGCCCGCCGTGCACCCGGGCACGGTCGTCGTGGGCACCGGCATGGTGAAGGAGATCCACACCTCGACGCTGAACCTGTTCGAGCGGATCCTCGGCCCGACCCGTACCTCGCTCGCCGAGAAGAAGGCCCGGCTGATCTTCTGCACGCCGGATCCGTCCCTCGTCCGGCCCGCCAACCCGTGGCCGTACAGCTATGTGCTGCCCGGCGGCATCGGTCCGGTGTCCGGGCACACCGTCGTCAACCATGCGGGCGTCTTCTGCGCCGACCGGCTGGACATCGGCACCCGCTTCCTCCTGCAGCATCTGCCGGACACGCGCGGCCCGCGGCGGGTCGTGGACCTGGGCTGCGGGAACGGTGTCGTCGGTACGGCGGTGGCGGTGGCGAACCCCGATGCCGAGGTGCTGTTCGTCGACGAGTCGTTCCAGGCCGCGGCGTCGGCGGAGGCGACGTACAAGGCGAACGGCGTGCCCGGGCACGCCGAGTTCCGGGTCGGGGACGGGCTGGCCGGGGTGCCCTCCGGCAGTGTCGACCTGGTGCTGAACAATCCGCCGTTCCACTCGCACCAGGCGACGACCGATGCGACGGCGTGGCGGATGTTCACCGGCGCGCGGCGCGCGCTGCGGCCGGGCGGCGAGCTGTGGGTGATCGGCAACCGGCACCTCGGGTACCACGTCAAGCTGCGGCGGCTGTTCGGCAACAGCTCGCTGGTCGCCAGTGATCCGAAGTTCGTGGTCCTGAAGGCCGTCAAGCGGTAGCCGGCCGGCGGAGCGTGGTGATGATCCGTGCCACCGCCCGGGCCATCGCCTCCCGGCCCACGCTCAGATAGCTGCGCGAGTCGACCGCCTCGGGGTGGGCGGTGAGGAACTCCCTGATCGCGCCGGTCATGGCGATGTTGAGTGCGGTGCCGACGTTGACCTTGGTGATGCCGCCGGCGACCGCCGCCGTCAGTTCGTCGTCCGGGACGCCCGAGGAGCCGTGCAGGACGAGGGGGACGTCCAGGATGCCGGAGAGGCGTTCGAGGAGGGCGTGGTCGAGGGTGGCGGTGCGGGTGGTCATGGCGTGCGTGCTGCCGATGGCGACGGCCAGGGCGTCCACGCCGGAGTCGGTGACGAAGGCGCGGGCCTCGGCGGGGTCGGTGCGCGCGCCGGGCGCGTGGGCGTCCAGCGGCGGCCGTCCGTCCTTGCCGCCGACCTCGCCCAACTCGGCCTCGATCCACAGCCCTTGGGCGTGCGCCCAGTCGGCGGCGGCCCGGGTCGCGGCCAGGTTCTCCTGGTACGGCAGCCGGGACGCGTCGTACATCACGGAACTGAACCCGGCGTCCGGTGCCTGCCGCAGCAGGTCATCGCTCTGCACGTGGTCGAGGTGCAACGCGACGGGTACGGCGGCCCGTTCGGCGGCGGCGACGGCCGCGCGGGCGAGCGGGAGCAGTCGTCCGTGGCGGAACCTGACCGCGTTCTCGCTGACCTGGAGGACGACGGGTGCGTCGACGGACTCGGCGCCCGCGACGACCGCCTCGACGTGCTCCAGGGTGATGATGTTGAAGGCGGCGACGGCGGCTCGGGCCGCGGCCGCGCGGGTGACGAGGTCACCGGTGGTCACGAGGGGCACGGCTGCTCCTTGCGGCGGCTCAGAGAATCACCGAGCGGGTGAGGTGGCGGGGCCGGTCCGGGTCCAGGCCTCGGGCTCGGGCCACGGCGACCGCGAGCCGTTGCACGCGGACCAGTTCGGCGAGCGGGTCGAGACCGCCCGCCACCCATCGGCCGCCGGTGGCCCGCACCTGCTCGGGGAGCCCTTCCGGCGCCGCACCGAGCATCCAGGTCGCGGTGGAGCGCGTGGTGATGCTGATGGGGCCGTGCCGGTACTCCATCGCCGGGTAGGACTCGGTCCACGCCTGGGCCGACTCCCGCATCTTCAGGGCGGCCTCGTGCGCCAGGCCCACGGTCCAGCCGCGGCCGAGGAAGGTGAACTGGCCGCAGTCCACGAGGCCTTCGGGCAGCTCGGCGGCCAGCGCGGTGCGGGCGTCCGCGACGACGGACTCGGTGTGCAGTCCAAGGTGGGCGCGGAACAGGGTCAGCGCGGTGGTCGCGAAGCGCGTCTGCACGACGGACCGTTCGTCCGCGAAGTCGAGCACGACGACGTCGTCGGCGGCGTCCGTCACGGCCGTGCTCGGGTCGGCGGTGATCGCGGTCGTCCGGATGGTGCCGCTCACCTGTCCGAGCAGGTCCAGGACCTCGGTGGTGGTGCCGGAGCGGGTGAGGGCGACGACACGGTCGTACGGGCGGCCGTACGGGAACTCCGAGGCCGCGAAGGCGTCCGTCTCGCCCTTCCCCGCGCCCTCGCGCAGGGCCGCCGCGGCCTGCGCCATGAAGTACGACGTGCCGCAGCCGACGATCGCGACCCGCTCCCCCGGTGCGGGCAGCGCGCCCCCGTGCCGCACCGCCAGGGACGCGGCGCGGGTCCAGCACTCCGGTTGGCTGCGCAGCTCGTCCTCGACGTGCGTCATGCGACACCCCTCACCTGATGATTGTTCTTGCAAGATACTGCCCTCTTTCGAGCATCATCAAGCATCTCGTCCACAGTCGGGTGCGCTAGGGTCGCCGCAGAACGAGGAACGGACGGAGGGTGCGGATGTCGCGCGACGCGCGCTGGAAGGCGCTGCTGGAGCTGCTCGTCGAGCGCGGTCGGCTGGACGTCGAGGAGGCGGCTGCCGAGCTGGCGGTCTCGGCCGCGACGATCCGCCGGGACTTCGACCAGCTCGCCGAGCAGCAGATGCTGGTCCGCACCCGGGGCGGCGCGGTCGTGCACGGCGTGTCGTACGAACTCCCCCTGCGCTACAAGACCGCCCGCCGCGCCTCTGAGAAACAGCGCATCGCCAAGGCCGTGGCCGATCTCATCGCCCCCGGCGAGGCGGTGGGGCTGACCGGCGGCACGACCACCACCGAAGTGGCCCGGGCCCTGGCCGTGCGCAGCGACCTCGCCGCCGGCTCGCCCGCGCTCACCGTGGTCACCAACGCGCTCAACATCGCCAACGAGCTGGCCGTCCGCCCCCAGTTCAAGATCGTGGTGACGGGCGGGGTGGCGCGGGCGCAGTCGTACGAGCTCATCGGTCCGCTCGCCGACGGCGTGCTCAGCCAGATCACCCTCGACGTGGCGGTGCTCGGCGTCGTCGCCCTGGACGTGGTGCACGGCGCGGCGGCGCACGACGAGGCGGAGGCGGCGATCAACCGGCTGCTGTGCGCGCGTGCCGAGCGCGTGGTCGTGGCCGCGGACTCCAGCAAGCTGGGCCGCCGGGCGTTCGCCCGGATCTGCGCCACGGAGACGGTGGACACTCTGGTCACGGACACGGCGGTGGACGAGCACACGGTGCGGCGGTTCGAGGAGGCGGGCGTCGGGGTCGTCACGGTGTGATCGGCCGGGGCCTCGATTTCCGGACGCCCGCGTGTTCGATCCCGCCTAAGCTGGAACCGCGCCGGGCGGACCGGGCGAGGGAGGCTGTGATGGCCGAGACACCGAGGGACGAGGGGTTCGGGCGCTCACGGTATCTGCCGATCGCCGAGCACGGGCTGATCGGCGATCTGCGGAGCGTGGCCCTGGTGGGCACCGACGGCACGATCGACTGGTACTGCTGCGGGGCCTTCGACGCGCCGAGCGTGTTCGCCTCGATCCTGGACGCGGAGCGGGGCGGCGCCTTCGAGCTGGCGGCGAGCGTGCCCGGGCGGACCAAGCAGTTCTACTTCCCCGACACCAACGTCCTGATCACCCGGTTCTTCACCGAGGACGGCGTCGGCGAGGTGCAGGACTTCATGCCGGTCAACGGGGAGTCGACCGAGGCCGAGCGGCACCGGCTGATCCGGCGGGTGCTGTGCGTGCGCGGTTCCCTGCCGTTCAAGGCCCGTGTGGCGCCCCGGTTCGACTACGGGGCCCGGCCGCACACCCTGCGGATGGTCGGCGACGTGGCCGTCTTCGACTCCGAGGACCTGTCCCTGGCGCTGACCGCCACCGTGCCGCTCGAGGCCGACGGTCCCGACGCGTGGGCGGACTTCAAGCTCGCCGAGGGCGAGTCGGCGGTGTTCGCGCTGGACCGGGTCGGGGGCGACGTGACGCCCCGCCGGTGCCCGAGCATGGAGGCGGAGGAGCAGTTCGGCGAGACGGTGGACTACTGGCGCCGCTGGCTGTCCGCGTCGAAGTACCGGGGCCGCTGGCGGGAGATGGTGCACCGCTCCGCGCTCACTCTGAAGCTGCTGACGTACGCGCCCACCGGCGCGATCGTGGCGGCGCCGACGACGAGCCTGCCCGAACAGCTCGGCGGCGAACGCAACTGGGACTACCGGTACGTCTGGGTGCGCGACGCCGCCTTCTGCGTGTACGCGCTCCTGAGGCTGGGCTTCACCGGCGAGGCCGAGGCGTTCATGAAGTTCGTGACCCGGCACATCAGTCCGGGTGCCGGCTGCCACACCGGGCCGCGGCGGATCATGTACGGCATCGACGGACGCACCGACCTGCCCGAGCGCGTGCTCGACCATCTGGAAGGGTACGAGGGCTCCGCGCCGGTGCGGGTCGGCAACGGCGCCGCCGAGCAGCTCCAGCTCGACATCTACGGTGCGCTCATCGACTCGATCTACCTGTACGACAAGTGGGCGCAGCCCATCTCCAGCGGCCAGTGGGACGACGTCTGCGCGCTGGTCGACTGGGTGTGCTGCCACTGGGACCAGCCGGACGAGGGCATCTGGGAGACCCGCGGCGGCCGCAAGGACTTCCTGTACTCGCGGCTGATGTGCTGGGTGGCGATCGAACGGGCCATCCGGATGGCCAACCGGCGCGGACTGCCCGCCGACCTCCTCCGGTGGCGGCAGTGCCGCGACACGATCTACCGCCGGATCATGCGCCGCGGCTGGTCCGAGCGGCGCCAGGCCTTCGTCCAGCACGAGGACGGCGAGGTGCTCGACGCGGCCGTGCTGATGATGCCGCTGTCGAAGTTCATCGCGCCCACCGATCCCAAGTGGCTGTCCACCCTGGACGCCCTCACCAACGAGCTGGTGTCCGACTCGCTGGTCTACCGCTACGACCCGCAGGCCAGCCCCGACGGTCTGCGCGGCGACGAGGGGACGTTCTCGATCTGCTCGTTCTGGTACGTCGAGGCGATGGTCCGCGCCGGACGGGTGGAGGAGGCGCGGCTGGCGTTCGAGAAGATGCTCACCTACGCCAACCATCTGGGCCTGTACGCCGAGGAGATCAGCCAAACGGGCGAGCAACAGGGGAATTTCCCGCAGGCGTTCACGCATCTCTCCCTGATCAGCGCGGCCTTCAACCTGGACAAGGCGCTCGGCTGACCGGCCGGCCGGGCCGCGCGGACCGGCCGGTCAACGGTGTTGTGGGCAGGGTCAGTTGCCGCCCGCGCGATAGGCGCCGTCGATGAAGACGAGGGCGTCACCGACGGGCCGTTCGGCCGTTCCGCTGGGCCGGTTCACCAGTGCGCCCTCGACGGACATGGTGGTGGAGCCGCCGCCGTCGAGGTTGACCGCGTCGCGCAGGCCGAGCGCGTGGGCGACGGCGGCGGTCTCGTCCATGGTGGTGCCGACGCTGCTCGTCATACGGCCGTCGATGGTGGCGAGGACGATCCTGCCGTCCCGGGTCGTGCCGGCGATGGTGCGGGGGTTGCGGGCGAAGAAGCTGCCCGACCCGGGCGGCACGACGATCTGCCCGTCCGCCGTGAGGCGGTAGCGGCCGTTCACCCCGAACAGCCCCGGGCGCACGGCGAGCTTCTCACCCTGCTCGTCGGTCAGGGTGGAGGCGATGCGCAGGCACCCCTGTCCCGCCACCTCCAGCAGGGCGGCGGTGTCGCGGCCGGTTGCCTGCAGGGACGTCTGGCCGTCGGTCAGGGTCGTGCCGCGGCGCGTCGAGGTGCGCACCACGCAGCCCCGCCGGTCGAGGACGACCTCCACGCCGGCGCCGGACGGGGTGGCCTCGGCGAACTCGGGGGTGAACCGCACGACGTCGCCGGGCTCGGAGCACTCGGTCTGGTCGGTGAGAGTGGCGCACGCGGCCGGAACCACCGGTGGGTGGTTGAGGAACTCCAGGGGCAGGCTCGCCGCGGTCTGCCGGTTCTGCACGCTGCCGGACCAGCTCAACTTGCCCATGACGGCCCGGTTGCTGCGGGCGTCCACCACGAAGTCTGCCTCGGCGGGGTCACCGGTGGGCTCGCTCAGCAGCCGTCCGCCGTACAGGCCGAGTCCGACCGGGTCGCCCGGGTACTGGGCGCTGGCGGTGAAGGTGAAGAAAGAGGCGTTGACGCCCGCGAGGGCCCCGGAGGTGCGGACGAGGTCCGTGGTCCGCTCCGTGCGGGCGAGGTCCGGACCGTAGGTGGCCGCCAGGTGCCCGCGGGTCCTTCGGGGGTCGATCGTCAGGAGGTTGACGACCCAGGGCCCACGGGTCGTGGTGTTGATCTGGTCGGCCGGGGCGGGCTCGGTGCCCCGGACGATGCGGGTGAGAGTGACGCCGTCGGCCAGGGTCTGGCTGGTGCGGGTCTCCGCCAGGTCGGCATCGCCCAGGGGGAGCGCCGGTTCGGCGGCGGTGGCCTGACCGGTGGGGGCGAGGAGGAGGGCCAGGGCGGCGACGGTGGCCGCCGCGGCACGTGACAGTCCGAATCTGTACGGGGTGGTTGTCATGCCCGCGAGCCTCTGGGCCCCAGGCAACGCTCATTGCTGCACGAGTTGACCTTGCGCCCGCGTCCGGATTAACAACGGCCCACGCGGTGGGACGAGTTGCTACGACAGCGCGGTCGTCGTGGTTGCGCTGCCGCAGACTGCGTGGGAGGGGGCGGCCGTCGAGCAGGACCTCTCCGCTGTGGTCACGGTGGAGCCCGGCCAGGCAGGGGGCGAGGGTGGTCTTGCCGCTGCCGGAGCGGCCACGACGGCCAGGCACTCACCGGCGCCCCCTGTCCCGCTGCTCAGCCTCCGCTCTCCGGATCGCAGCATCCCTCGCGTCGCATGTGACGGCTGACCTCCAGCCATTCC
>NZ_JBQQCE010000426.1:0-8565 GCF_052245645.1 Streptomyces sp. KR55
GCTCGGCGACGTCGACGATCTCGCAGCCGCCGTGGTACCGGGCGCCGGGATACCCCTCCGCGTACTTGTTGGCGAGCGGCGAGCCGAGGGCGGCGAGGACGGCCGGCGAGGTGAAGTTCTCGGCGGCGATCAACTGGAGGGTGGTGGCCTGCCGGTCCAGCTCCCCGAGCAGGATCTCGGCGAGCTCGGGATCCTGCCGCCTCAGTACATCGACAGCGCCCTCAGGGGCGTGGGTGACCGACATGGTGGACTCCGGGCGTCGACAGTCACGTAGGTCCAATGTAGGCCGGGGTGGTCGGGGGCGCCCGCTGTTGTACGGCGGCCGTATGGGGCCTGTGGTCAGGCGCCCGGAGTCACGTACGCGCCGTCACACCCGTCAGCGCCGTGACGACCGGATCCAGCGCCTGGTGTATCTCGTCGCCGATCGAGCGGAAGAACGGCAGCGGTGCCCCGTACGGGTCGTACACCTCGTCCGCCTCGGCCGTCGGCGCCAGGAGCCACCCGCGTAGAGCGGCCGCCGCCCGCACCAGCGCGCGGGCGCGGGCGACCACGCCCTCCTCCAGCGGAGGCAGCGTGGCCGGGTCTATGGCCCGCACCAGACGGGTGAACTCCTTCAGCGTGAACGTCCGCAGACCCGCCGAGTGGCCCATGGAGATGACCTGGGCGCGGTGGTCCCGGGTGGCCGTCAGGACCAGGTCGGCGCGGATCACATGCTCGTCGAGCAGCTCCCGGCCGACGAACCCGGTCGCGTCCGCACCGAAGTCGGCCAGCACCGTCTCGGCGTTGGCCTCCATGGGCGCGCCCTCGTGGCCCCAGGTGCCCGCGCTCTCCACGATCAGCCCGCCGCCCAGGATGCCGAGCCGTTCCTGCACGAAATGCCGGGTCAGCCGCTCGGTGATCGGCGAGCGGCACACGTTGCCGGTGCTGACGTGGAGGATGCGGAAGGTGTCCCTCGGGAATCCGAACGTGGTCGTCTCTTCCCCGCTGCCTATGCCACGCCCCGCGTCAGGGGCTGTCAATTGGCCACCTCGAGGTCGGGTACGACCTTGCGCAGCTCGTCCGGCGAGATTGCGCCCTCGCGCAGCAGGACGGGCACCGGGCCGGTGACGTCGACGATGGAGGACGGCACGTTGCCGGGGGTGGGGCCGCCGTCGAGGTAGACGGAGACGGAGTCGCCGAGCATCTGCTGGGCGGCGTCGCAGTCCTCCGGCGCCGGGTGGCCGGTGAGGTTGGCGGAGGAGACGGCCATGGGGCCGACCTCCGTCAGCAGCTCGATGGCGACCGGGTGCAGCGGCATGCGCACGGCAACGGTGCCCCGGGTGTCGCCCAGGTCCCACTGCAGGGACGGCTGGTGCTTGGCGACCAGCGTGAGGGCGCCCGGCCAGAAGGCGTCGACGAGCTCCCAGGCCAGCTCGGAGAAGTCGGTGACGAGACCGTGAAGGGTGTTCGGGGAGCCGATCAGGACGGGGGTGGGCATGTTGCGGCCCCGGCCCTTGGCCTCCAGCAGATCGGAGACGGCCTCGGAGGAGAACGCGTCGGCGCCGATGCCGTACACGGTGTCGGTGGGCAGGACCACCAGTTCGCCACGGCGGACGGCGGACGCGGCTTCGCGCAGACCGGTCACACGGTCGGTCGCGTCGTTGGTGTCGTATCGCCGTGCCATATCAGCGGGCCTCCTCGTACACGAAGTACACGTACTGCTGTGGGGAAGGGTTCGGGATGCTCACGGCAGCGCCTTGCGGGCGGTCGCGAAGCGCGGCCGGTTGTTGAGGTCCGGGTGATCGGCGGCGTCGGCCCAGCCCCGTTCCTCCGTGAAGATCCACGGCACCTGGCCGCCCTGGGTGTCGGCGTGCTCGATGACGACGACACCGCCGGGGCGCAGCAGCCGGTGCGCGGTGCGTTCCAGGCCGCGGATGAGCTCGAGGCCGTCCTCGCCGGAGAACAGGGCCAGCTCGGGGTCGTAGTCGCGCGCCTCCGGAGCGACGTACTCCCACTCCGTGAGCGGGATGTACGGCGGGTTGGAGATGACCAGGTCGACCTGGCCGTCGAGGTCGGGGAAGGCGGTCAGGGCGTCACCCTGCCGCAGATCGACCCGCGAGCCCTCCACGTTCTTGCGGGTCCACCGCAGCGCCTCCTCCGACAGCTCCACGGCGTGCACACGGGAGCGCGGCACCTCCTGGGCGAGGGCGAGCGCGATGGCACCCGAGCCGGTGCACAGGTCGACGATGAGCGGCTCGACGACATCCATGGCACGCACGGCGTCTATGGCCCACCCGACCACCGACTCGGTCTCGGGACGCGGCACGAAGACGCCCGGCCCGACCTGCAGCTCCAGGTACCGGAAGAAGGCGCGCCCGGTGATGTGCTGCAGCGGCTCGCGCTGCTCACGGCGTGCGACGACCTCCCAGTAGCGGGCGTCGAAGTCGGAGTCCTTCACGGAGTGCAACTCGCCCCGCTTCACACCGTGCACGAACGCGGCGAGCTCCTCCGCGTCGTTGCGCGGCGAGGGCACGCCGGCGTCGGCCAGCCGCTGGGTGGCCTGAGCTACCTCAGCGAGCAGCACGCTGCGGGGGCTTGGGGGTCGCCCCCCAAATGATTGCTGCACGCTCGTCCTCCGTGTACTCGTGAATGCCTTACGCGGCTGCGAGCTTGGCGGCCGAGTCCGCGTCGACGCAGGCCTGGATCACCGCGTCGAGGTCGCCGTCCAGGACCTGGTCCAGGTTGTACGCCTTGAAGCCGACGCGGTGGTCCGAGATGCGATTCTCCGGGAAGTTGTACGTACGGATCTTCTCGGAGCGGTCGACGGTGCGGACCTGGCTGCGGCGGGCGTCGGCGGCTTCCTTCTCCGCCTCCTCCTGTGCCGCGGCGAGCAGCCTGGAGCGCAGGATACGCAGTGCCTGCTCCTTGTTCTGCAGCTGGCTCTTCTCGTTCTGGCAGGAGGCGACCACTCCGGTGGGGATGTGGGTGATGCGCACCGCGGAGTCGGTCGTGTTGACGGACTGGCCGCCCGGGCCGGACGACCGGTAGACGTCGATCCTCAGGTCGTTCGGGTTGATCTCGACGTCGACCTCCTCCGCCTCGGGCGTGACGAGCACACCGGCCGCGGAGGTGTGGATACGGCCCTGCGACTCGGTGGCCGGCACCCGCTGCACGCGGTGCACGCCGCCCTCGTACTTCAGCCGGGCCCAGACCCCCTGCCCGGGCTCGATCTGCCCGCGCGCCTTCACCGCGACCTGGACGTCCTTGTAGCCGCCCAGCTCGGACTCGGTGGCGTCGATGATCTCGGTCTTCCAGCCCGCCCGCTCGGCGTACCGCAGGTACATGCGCAGCAGGTCGCCGGCGAACAGGGCGGACTCGTCGCCGCCCGCGCCGGCCTTGATCTCGAGGATGACGTCCTTGTCGTCGCTGGGGTCGCGCGGGACCAGCAGCAGCCGCAGCTTCTCCGTCAGCTCCTCGCGCTGCTGCTCCAGCTCCTTGACCTCGGCGGCGAACTCGGGGTCGTCGGCGCCCAGTTCGCGGGCCGTCTCGATGTCGTCGCCGGACTGCTTCCAGGAGCGGTACGTGGCGACGATCGGGGTCAGCTCGGCGTAGCGCTTGTTCAGCTTGCGCGCGTTGGCCTGATCGGCGTGGACCGACGGGTCGGCGAGCTTCTTCTCCAGGTCGGCGTGCTCGGCGACGAGCTCCTCGACGGCCTCGAACATCTCTGGCTCCTGTGGTGCGTACGTGGGTGAAGGGGCGGGCGACCAAAAACGCCGGTCCCGGCACGCCGAAGAAGGGCGCGGCCGTGGACCGGCGAAATGGGGCTCGCTACTTCTTGGAGCCGGCAGCCTTGCCGAAGCGGGCCTCGAAGCGGGCCACACGGCCACCGGTGTCGAGGATCTTCTGCTTGCCCGTGTAGAACGGGTGGCACTCGGAGCAGACCTCGGCCCGGATGGTGCCGGACTGGATCGTGCTGCGGGTGGTGAACGACGCGCCGCAGGTGCAGCTGACCTGCGTCTCGACGTACTCGGGGTGGATGTCGCGCTTCAAGGTGTCTCCTAGTTTCGGGAGGGCGCCGGGTCGCTGCCGCGGGATGCGGGAGCGTGAACCGGAGCCGACGTACCAGTCTGCCAGGACTGGGGCCATCCCCCAAAACCGGGGGTTGGTGTGGGGTATTCCCTGCGGGTTGTCTTGGGCTTGTCGCGCAGTTCCCCGCGCCCCTATGGGGCGCTTACGACGCCCTTGGCTTCGCCCGTTGCCGTGCCCTCCGTTGCCGACTTCGGGATCGGCCTGTCGTTCTTGAGGGCGGTCCAGACCTGCTGGGCCTTGGGCTCGTCCAGGAGGACGCGGTTCGGGTCGGCCGGGTCGTACTGGACCGGCATGGTCACCATGTGCATCTTCGACGTGCTGATGCCCTTGAGGCCGTTGGCCCAGGACACGAGGGAGTTCACCGAGCCCAGGCCGGAGTCGGTCGTCACGGCCTTGGTCGCGGTGTCGGCGAGGTCGTACAGCTTCTTCGGGCTGGTGAACAGGCCGACGTCCTTGACCTGCTCGACCAGCGCCTTGATGAAGGCCTGCTGGAGCTGGATGCGGCCGAGGTCGGAGCCGTCGCCGACGCCGTGCCGGGTGCGGACCAGGCCGAGGGCCTGCGCGCCGGTGAGCTTGTGCGTGCCGGCCTCGAGGTTCAGATGGCTGTCGGGGTCGTCGATGTCCTCGGTCGTGGTGACCGTGACGCCGCCCAGCTCGTCGACCAGCTTCTGGAAGCCGCTGAAGTCGACCTCCAGATAGTGGTCCATGCGGATGCCGGTGAGGGACTCGACGGTCTTCACGGCACAGGCGGCGCCGCCGGTGGTGTACGCGGAGTTGAACATCACGCTCGTCGCGGCGTCATGCGTGGTGCCGTCGGTGTCGGTGCACTCCGGGCGGTCGATGAGGGTGTCGCGCGGTATGGAGACGACGCTGGCCTTCTTGCGGCCCTCGTAGAGGTGCACGATCATCGCCGTGTCCGAGCGGGCGCTGCCGTCGTCGGTGCCGCCGCCGAGGTCCTGGTTGCTGCCGGAGCGGGTGTCCGAGCCCAGGACCAGGATGTTCTCGGAGCCGTTGTCGACCTTCTCGGGCCGGTCGCCGCCGAGGGCGTGGTCGATGTCGACGCTGTTGATGTTGCCGTTGAGCTTGAAGTACACGTACCCGAGGCCGGTGCCGCCGAGGACGACGATGCCCGCCGCGGTCCAGGCCGTGATCAGCAGGCCCTTGCCGCGGGACTTGCGGCGGCCCGGGGCGCGATGGCGCGGGCCGGTGGTGCCGGGCTCGCCCGGTATGCCGGGCTCCGGCGTGCTCTCGGCAGACATGTGCTCCTCGGTTCTCGTCGGGTCGGTTACCCCCTGCGGTGAGGAACAGGCGTGTACCGCACCATCGTCGCTCCGTACGGTCAGACGGGGAAACCCGGCACAGGGTTGCACAGAAGACTGTGAAGGGCCGCCCCCGTCACCTCGGTGACGGGGGCGGCCCTCAGGTTGCCGTGTGCTGGACGGCTCAGTCGCCGTTGCCCGGCGTCGGCGTCGTCTTCTGGATCTGCATCAGGAACTCGGCGTTCGACTTGGTCTGCTTCATCTTGTCGAGCAGCAGCTCGACCGCCTGCTGCTGGTCGAGCGCGTGCAGCACCCGGCGCAGCTTCCAGACGATGGCGAGCTCCTCGCTGCCGAGCAGGATCTCTTCCTTGCGGGTACCGGACGCGTCGACGTCCACCGCCGGGAAGATGCGCTTGTCGGCGAGCTTCCGGTCGAGCTTGAGCTCGGCGTTACCCGTGCCCTTGAACTCCTCGAAGATCACCTCGTCCATGCGGGACCCGGTGTCCACCAGGGCGGTGGCGAGGATGGTCAGCGAGCCGCCGTCCTCGATGTTGCGGGCCGCACCGAAGAAGCGCTTCGGCGGGTACAGGGCGGTCGAGTCGACACCACCGGACAGGATGCGGCCGGAGGCGGGCGCCGCGAGGTTGTACGCACGGCCCAGACGCGTGATCGAGTCGAGCAGGACGACGACGTCGTGGCCCAGCTCCACCAGCCGCTTGGCGCGCTCGATGGCGAGCTCGGCGACCGTGGTGTGGTCCTCGGCCGGGCGGTCGAAGGTCGAGGAGATGACCTCGCCCTTGACCGACCGCTGCATGTCGGTGACCTCTTCCGGACGCTCGTCGACGAGGACGACCATCAGGTGGCACTCGGGGTTGTTGTGCGTGATCGCGTTGGCGATCGCCTGCATGATCATGGTCTTGCCGGTCTTCGGCGGGGCCACGATCAGACCACGCTGGCCCTTACCGATGGGCGAGACGAGGTCGATGATGCGGGTGGTGAGGACGCCGGGATCCGTCTCCAGACGGAGCCGGTCCTGCGGGTACAGCGGCGTCAGCTTGTTGAACTCCGGTCGGCCGCGGCCGTGTTCGGGCGCCATGCCGTTGACGGAGTCCAGGCGGACCAGCGCGTTGAACTTCTCGCGCCGCTCGCCTTCCTTGGGCTGACGGACCGCGCCGGTGATGTGGTCGCCCTTGCGCAGGCCGTTCTTGCGGACCTGGGCGAGGGAGACGTACACGTCGTTCGGACCGGGCAGGTAGCCCGACGTACGGATGAAGGCGTAGTTGTCGAGGATGTCCAGGATGCCCGCGACGGGGATCAGGACGTCGTCCTCGGCGATCTGCGGCTCGGCGCCCATCTCGTCGCGGCCACGACGGCCCCGGCGGTCGCGGTAGCGGCCGCGACGGCCCCGGCGGCCGCCCTCGAAGTCGTCGTCGTCCTGCTGACGGTCCTGGCGGCCGCCCTGCTGGCCCTGCTGCTGGCCGCGCTGCTGACCGCCCTGCTGACCGCCCTGCTGGTCGTCGCCCTTACGGCGGTCCCGGTCGCGGTCCCGGCCGCGCTCGCGGCGGTCCCGGCGGCGGCCCTCGGCGCCCTCACCGGCGTCGCCCTTGGCCTCGCCCTGCGGCTGCTGCTGCGCGGGTGCCTCGGCCTTCGGCTCGCTCTTCGCCTCGGCGGTGACGGTCTCGGGGCTGCCGGCCTCGGCGGTGGCCCGGCGACGACGGCGCTCCGCGGGGGCGTCGTCTCCCCCACGCTCGGCTTCTCCCCCACGCTCGGCTGCGCTCGCGCGGGAGGGGCCCCCAGCCGGCTGGCCGGGGATCTCGATCTGCTGCTGGGCCACGGCCTTCTCGGCGGGCGCCTCGGCCCTCTTCTCGGCCTTCGCGGTCTTCTCGGCGGGCGCTTCCTCACCCGTGCGCGCCTTGGAGGTGGCGCGGCGCTTGGGCTTGGTCTCGGCGGCCTCGGCGCTCTTCGCCGGGGCTCCGCCTCCGGCCTGCGCCTCCTTGATGACCTCGATCAGCTGGCTCTTGCGCATACGCGCGGTGCCCCTGATGCCGAGGCCGGATGCGACCTGCTGCAGCTCGGCCAGCACCATGCCCTCGAGGCCGGTACCGCGGCGCCGCCGGGAGCCGGCACCGGTGGCAGGCGCGGAGGCGTCCGTGGCGGGCGCGGCAGCGGTCTCCTCGACACGTGCGCCCATCAGATCGGTGGTGTCGCTCACGAAGGGTCCTTCCCTGGAGCGGACGTCGGCCTGTCTGGCTCGGCGACCGGTTGTGCTGTCCGGCTTCGGTCCTTGCTGTGCGAACCGTGCCGGGGCGGTGGTCCGCCTAAGCGGCGGAAGAAATATCTGGTGATGGCGCTTCCTCGAGCCGTGGCACCCAGTGTCACGTGGCGTGGTCGCACCGGTTCCGGAGCGTGCCCGTCGGACCGCTCAGTGTCGGCGTACGACGTACTGCCCGCGTACGAGGTACAAAACACAGTGCGGCTTGGGGGGCTCCCGGAAGAATGTCTGTCCCGGACTGGGACACGAGGCACCTCGCCATGGTGGGGTCGGGTGCAGACTTGAGGTTAACACTACCGGATCCAACAAACATTCCCCCTCTCCAAATCCGGCAATCGCATGCACTTAATCGGAACCGGAGGGCGCGAGCGGCAGCACGCTCGCTCCCTGCAGATCGAGCGCGAGCCGGTTCGCGGCCCAGCCCTGACCTGCGAGCTGTTCCACCTTGTCGGCCGTTCCCGCGTCGGCCAGCGCCATCACCGTGGGTCCGGCGCCGGAGATCACGGCGGGAATGCCGTCGGCCCGCAGCCGCTCGACCAGCGCCGCGCTCTCGGGCATGGCGGGCGCGCGGTACTCCTGGTGCAGGCGGTCCTCGGTGGCGGCCAGCAGCAGCTCGGGGCGCCTGGTCAGGGCCTCGACGAGCAGGGCGGCCCGGCCTGCGTTGGCGGCGGCGTCGACGTGCGGCACGGTGCGCGGGAGCAGTCCGCGCGCGGTCTGGGTCAGCACCGGCTTCCCGGGCACGAAAACCACCGGAACGATGGAATCGGCGGGCTCCATCCTGATCGCCCGCGCGCCCCCGGCCTCCATCCAGGAGAGCGTGAAACCGCCCAGTAGACAGGCCGCCACGTTGTCCGGGTGGCCCTCGATCTCGGTGGCGAGTTCGAGCAGGGCCGTGTCGTCGAGCTTTGCCTCGCCACCTATGGTCACGGCCCGCGCGGCGACGATGCCGGCGCAGATGGCAGCCGA
>NZ_JBQQCE010000427.1:0-8531 GCF_052245645.1 Streptomyces sp. KR55
AGTCGTCCGCCCTGTCGGGCCGCTCACCAGGAGGGGTGGGAAGTCGCTCCATCGCCGCTCATCTCGCCCTCGCTAGATCCTTTCCCCGCAGCCCCACGGGAACCTGCACGGCCAGGGCTCTACTGACAAGCATGATCCTGCGAGGCACGCAGCACCAACGCAAAGCCAGTCGGGGCGCCGCCCCGCCCCGCCCGCCCCGGCCGGGCGGCCCGGAAAATCTTCAGAAAGTGCACACGGCGTGGAACCGCATGCCGGGCTCTCCGCGTGAAGTATGGCAATAGGACATCTCGGGACATATCCATCGCTTCCGAGAGCGTGAGCAGTGATGACCGAGCCGATCCGTCGGAGGAAAGTCCCCGTAACCCCATGAGCTCCACTCCCACCCCGCACACCGAAGCCCTCGGACCTGCCCAGGCCCCGCTGACACCGCGCGAGCAGGAGGTTCTGCGGCACATCGCCGCAGGGCACACCTACGCCCAAACGGCCCGCCGCATGGGGCTTTCCCGGCACACGGTCGACGCCTACCTGCGCCGCATCCGGGCCAAGCTCGGCATCACCAGCACGGCAGAACTCACGCGGCTGGCCATCACCCTCGAGCTGTGACAGTGACGCCACCTGCAGGGCGAGGGAAGGGGTAAGACCTGTGGAAAATCCTCAATGTCATGGAATGTCCCGATGCTGTGACAAGTCCCCAATGGCCGTTGACTCCCTCATGGCCGGCCTTCCACGCTGATGAGTAAGCAGCCCATCCACCCCAAAGGAGATCATCATGGCGACGAGCACCGGGAGGCGCATCCGACACCTCGTCGGCGCGTCCTGCGCTGCTGCACTGCTCGCCGGAACGGCGGGCGTGGCGAGCGCCGAGGCAGTGCCTCAGACAACGAAGGCCACGACGGAATCGTCGAGGGCGGCACCACACGATCCCTGTACGGGCTTCCACTACGAGGACGGCGACACTGTTTGGGACCCGCCGGGCTGCACCCCGCCATGATGTGAGGCAAGGCAACCGCCACTGCCCTAGGTCCGACTGCGCCCGTCAAGACGCCGTGTGGAACTGCCGCCGAGCAGGCCACCGGACAAAGATCGCGCCAGCGCCTGCAGGTCAGCCGCGCTTCCAGGAGAGATGTTTTCTGGTACCGCCGAATCGGCCGGGCGCAGTCCTGCCTTGTCAGACGCCTTCTGGAACGTGATCACCGACACCGAGCCCGAGACGAAGTTGGACACGTAGACCTGGCGCCTGTCCCTGTCCGGCGACACCGCCACCCCCAGCGGGCCGTCGCCGACGCGGATGGTGCGGTCCACCTTGTTCGTCGCGGTGTCGATCACCGACACCGAGCCCTCGAAGCTGTTGGCCACGTAGACCTGGCGCCCGTCCGGGGACAACGCCACCCCCTTCGGGCCGTCGCCGACGCGGATGGTGCGGTCCTTGGTGTTCTTCGCGGTGTCGATCACCGACACCGTATCCGAGTAGAGGTTGGTCACGTAGACCCGGCGCTCATCCGGGGACAACGCCACCCCCAGCGGGGTGGAGCCGACGTCAATGTTGCTCTTCACGCGGTTCTTCGCGGTGTCGATCACCGACACCGAGTCCGAGCCGTAGTTGGTCACGTAGGCCCGGCGCCCGTCCCGTGACACCGCCACACCCTGCGGGTCTTTTTCGACGGGGATGTTGCTCTTCACGCGGTTCTTCGCGGTGTCGATCACCGACACCGAACCCGGTATCGAGCTCGAACCGTTCAGGATTACGTAGACCCAGCGCCCATCCCGGGACAGCTCCACCCCCACGGGGGTGGAGCTGACGGGGATGGAGCTGTCCTCGCGGTTCGTGAGGGTGTCGATCACCGACACCGAGTCCGAGCCGCGGTTGGTCACATAGACCAGGCGCTTGTCCGGGGACACCGCCACACCCTGCGGGTCTTTGCCGACGGGGATGGGGTCCTCGGTGCTGTTCGTCGCGGTGTCGATCACCGACACCGAACCCGAGCCCAAGTTGGCCACGTAGCTCCAGCGCCCGTCCTGGGACACCGCCACCCCCATCGGGGACTTGCCGACCTGGATCGAGGCCACGCGTTCAGGATCCGAGGAGCCGGACTGTGCCAGGTAGATGCCTACGCCCCCCGCGGCCAGCGCCATCGCCACCATCCCCGCGATGAGCCCGGCCCGCCGGTGTCCGAGCCTCGACAGGCCGGGCCGCGGCCGGGCCTCGTCACCTTTGTGCGGCAGCGGTTCCAGAGGCGGACCGGTCAGTTCCTCCGACTCGGCCGACGGCAGCGGTTTCCGGGGCGGACCGGTCGGTTCCCCCGGCTCGGCCGACGGCAGGAGCTCGGTCGGCGGGGACGGCTCCGGGGAGCGCGACGGCTTCGGGCCGGCCGGTTCCTCCGGCTCGGCCGACGGTATGACCGGGGGGTGCGAAGGGGAAGGGCGGGGCTGGGCGGCGATGGAGGTGAGCCGCCGGGTGGCCTCGTCGCCGTCCATCCGCTGCGCGGGATCCTTGGCCAGCAGCCCGAGGAGGACCGGGGTCAGCTCCGTTACCCGGCGCGGCGGGGTGGGAAACTCGGACAGCACGGCGCTCAGCGTGGTGACGGCGGAGTCGCGGTCGAAGGGGCCGGTCCCCTCGAGCGCGAAATACAGGGTGGCGCCGAGTGAGAACAGGTCACAGGCCGGGGTGGGCACCTCGCCGTGGGCCCGTTCCGGGGCCATGAAGCCCGGGGTCCCGAGGAAATCCGCGGTGGCGGTCAGGCGGGCCTCACCGGAACTCGGCTCCAGCGAGATGCCGTAGTCGATCAGCAGCACCTGGCAGCCCTCCGTGGGGCGGGAGGGCTGCGGGCCGGGGCAGGTCAGCAGGACGTTGGCCGGTTTGACGTCCCGGTGCAGGATGCCGAGCCGGTGACCCTCCTGCAGGGCGTCGAGGACCGCCAGCCCGATCCGGGCGACGTCGGGGGGCGGCAGCGGCCCCCGCTCGCGCACCACCGCATCCAGGTCCATGGCGCCGGGGACGAACTCCATGACGATCCACGGCAGGCCGTCGGCCTCCACGATGTCGTACACCGTGACCACATGGGGGTGGTTGCGCAGCCGGGCAGCGTGCTGTGCTTCGCCGCGGGCCCGCGTGATCCGGGCGCTCACCTCTTGTTCTGGGATGTCCGGCGGCAGGACGATCTCCTTGAGTGCGACCTCGCACGCCAGGTTCTGGTCATAGGCCTGCCACACCCGTCCCCTGCCGCCAGTGCCGAGCCGACGCAGGAGCCGGTAGCGCCCGGCGATCACGCGCCCGGCGGCCTCGTGCACTCCCGTCATGGCGTTCCCTCTTCCAGGGCGGCCCAGCAGGGTCCCCGGCGAGTGTTACAGCCCTTCTTTAGGTATTTCATATCGCCACAAGAGCGGCAAGTCACCCAGAACGGGTGTAGCTCGCGCATGTCCCGTACGGCGGTGTCCGGATCATGAGGAAGTACAAGCCGGATGGCATGAAACCTGCCCGCCTTCGGCGCTGGTGATCGAATCCAATCCCGGTGAGGCAGCGTTCCCCTTTCCTCGCGTTCCCCATACTCTGACGGTCCGTCAGATAATGCCGCCAGAGCCGGGAGTCTGCGATGTCACTGCTCAAGGGAAAGACCGTGGTCGTCTCGGGGGTCGGCGCCGGACTGGGGCACCAGGTCGCGGCGGCGGTCGTACGGGATGGCGGGAACGCGGTGCTGGGTGCACGGACGGAGGAGAACCTCGTCAAGAGCGCGGTCGCGATCGATCCGCACGGGGCGCACACGGCGTACCGGGCGACCGACATCACCGACGAGGGGCAGTGCGAGGAGCTGGCCGGGCTGGCGCGGGAGCGGTTCGGGGGGATCGACGCGGTCGTCCATGTCGCCGCCTGGGACAGCTATTTCGGCGGACTGGAGGACGCCGACTTCTCGGCCTGGCTGTCGGTGATCGACGTCAACCTGCTGGGGACGCTGCGGATGACGCGGGCGTGTCTGCCGGGACTGAAGGAGGGCGGCGGGGGTTCGGTGGTGTTCGTCGGGACACAGTCGGCGGTGGCGGCTCCGTCGCAGGTGCGGCAGGCGGCGTACGCGGCGTCGAAGGGTGCGTTGACGAGCGCGATGTACTCGCTGGCGCGGGAGTTGGGGCCGTATCGGATCCGGGTGAACACCGTGCTGCCGGGGTGGATGTGGGGCCCGCCGGTGCAGGCGTACGTACGGTTCACCGCGCACACCGAGGGGGTGCCGGAGGATGAGGTACTGGGGCGGCTGACCGGCCGGATGGCGTTGCCGGAGCTGGCCACGGACGGGGATGTGGCGGACGCGGCAGTGTTCCTGGCGTCGGACCGGGCGCGGGCCATCACGGGGCAGTCGCTGCTGGTCAATGCGGGGGAGCTGATGCGCTGACCACCGCTTTCCAAGGTTCATGTTCGTGAACGAAGGTCACCTGACAGAACATTTTTGCCTGCTCTTGACCTTCCCCTTGCTTGTCGTGTCCGCGTCGGCGCACTCACGATGAGCGGGCCGTTCACAAGGCGGACCCTGGAAGGGTGGCACATGAACAGTCTCGACTGGGCCGTGCTCATCGGCTACTTCGGCGTGATGGTCGCGATCGGCATCTGGTCGCACAAACGCGTGGACAACGTCAGCGACTTCTTCACCGCCGGCGGGAAGATGCCGTGGTGGCTGTCCGGCATCTCGCACCACATGTCCGGATACAGCGCGGTGATGTTCACCGGGTACGCAGGCATCGCCTACACCTACGGCGTGACCTCCTTCGTGACCTGGTCCTTCCCGATCGCACTGGGCATCGCCATCGGGTCGAAGCTGTTCGCACCGCGCATCAACCGGCTGCGCTCGCGGCTCCATGTGGCCTCCCCACTGGAGTACTTGAAGAACCGTTACGACCTCAAGACCCAGCAGGCGCTGGCCTGGTCGGGCATGCTGCTGAAGATCGTGGACGTGGGCGCGAAGTGGGCGGCGATCGCGACCCTGCTGTCGGTGTTCACCGGGGTCTCCCTGAACGAGGGCATCCTCATCACCGGCGGCATCACGGCCGTGTACTGCACCATCGGCGGCCTGTGGGCGGACGCGCTCACGGAGCTGGGGCAGTTCGTCATCCAACTCCTCGCCGGTATCGCGATGTTCGTCGCCGTCGTGGTGGAACTCGGCGACTACGGCGGGTTCTTCGGCGTCTGGGACCGGCCGGAGCTGGACGGACACGAGAAGCCGCTGGTGGGGCCGTACGGGACGGTCTTCCTGCTCGCCTTCCTCTTCATCAAGCTCTTCGAGTACAACGGCGGCATGCTCAACCAGGCCCAGCGGTACATGGCGACGCCCACTCCGCGGGAGGCGGAGCGCTCGGCCCGGCTGTCGGCGATCCTGTGGCTGGTCTGGCCGCTGGTGCTGTTCTTCCCCATGTGGATGTCGCCGCTGCTGGTGGAGTCACAGAAGCCGGACGGCTCCGACTCCTACGCTCTGATGACCGAACAACTCCTCCCGCACGGCCTGTTGGGCCTGGTCATCGTCGGCTTCTTCTCGCACACCATGGCCATGTGCTCCTCCGACGCCAACGCGATCGCCGCCGTCTTCACCCGGGACTGCGCGCCGGTGATCTCGGCGAAGGCCCGCGCGTGGAACGAGCGCCAGGGCCTGATCGTGGCCCGCGTCGCGACCGTCGTCTTCCTCGGGCTGTCCATGGCGGC
This sequence comes from Streptomyces sp. KR55, assembly GCF_052245645.1. NCBI lineage: Bacteria > Bacillati > Actinomycetota > Actinomycetes > Kitasatosporales > Streptomycetaceae > Streptomyces > Streptomyces sp. KR55. The sequence goes on from NZ_JBQQCE010000427.1 coordinate 5,678, forward strand.
GGCCACGCAGGTCAACTCCCCCACCTTCAAGGACATCATCACCGTGGTGATCAAGTGGGTCGCCGGTCTGATGGGCCCGATGGCCATCCCGATGATGCTGGGCCTGCTGCGGCCGTTCCGCCGCTCCGGGCCGACCGCGGCGCTCGTCAGCTGGTCGATGGGTCTGCTCGCGTTCTGGCTGGTCAACTACCCGATCAACTGGAACGTCGAGGGCGGAGTGCCGCTCCAGTACCAGGTGTCCGTGCCGCTGGCGGTGTCGCTGGTGCTGTACATCCTCATCGGGTACCTGAAGCCCGAGGACACCCCGGAGCGGCTGGCGATCATCGAGCGGATCAACACCGACGGGGACGGGGCGGCGGCAGCCGCGGTCCCGTCGCCCGCCGGGTCGGTGGACGACGTGGTGCGTACGACGACGAAGGACTGACCTTGGGGGCAGTTGCCCGGAGGCGGCTGGGACTCACCCCCGCGGATAGCGCGCCAGCCACGCCGGTGACGCGCCCGCCGGGCCGTGCAGGGCGGGGCCCTGGGTCATCTCCATGGCGAAGTCGTCGGCCAGTTCCAGGATCGTGGGGCGGCCCTCCAGCTCGGCCAGCCAGGCCGGCGGGAGCGCCGTCTCGCCGTGCAGGGCGCCGAGGAGGCCGCCGGTGAGGGCGGCGGTCGTGGCGGAGGGCCCGTCGTGGTTGACGGCGAGACGCAGACCATGCCGTACGTCCTCACCGACCAGCGCGCAATAGACGGCGGCGGAGACGACCCTCTCCGCCGTGCCCTCCCCCGCCAGCTCCGCGACCCGCGCCGGCGTCGGGATCCCCTGCCGCACCGCGCCCAGCGCATGCTGCAACGCCTCCGACACCGGCTGATGCCCCGGACGGGCGGCGAGCAGGGCGAGCGCCCGCTGCACGGCACCGTCCAGGCTGTCGCCCCGCGCCAGCGCATGCACGATCACGGCGTACGCGCCCGCCGCGAGGTAGGCGGTGGGGTGGCCGTGGGTCTGGGCGGCGCACTCCACGGCGAGCTGCACGACCAGTTGCGGCTCCCAGCCGACGAGCAGTCCGAACGGCGCGGAACGGGCCGCCGCCTCGGGACCGGCCTCACCGGGGTTCTTCGGCACGTCCAGCGTGCCCATGACCTCGTCGCCGAGGCCCAGCAGCAGGGCGCGGGCCGGGTCGCGGCGGGCGTACAGCCACTCCTCGCGGGCCAGCCAGCCGTCGTCCTTGCGGCGCTCGTCCGGCCCCCAGTCCCGCTGGGTGGCGGCCCAGCGCAGATACGCCCGGTGCAGGTCGGTCGGCGGATGCCAGGCGCCGGTGTCCCGGCGCACCTGGGCACGGATCAGCCCGTCGACGGTGAACAGCGTGAGCTGGGTACGGTCGGTGACGGCACCGCGCCTCCCGTACGCGGGCGCAAGATCGACGACCCCTTCCGGGCCGTGCGCCTCCCGTATCCCGTCCAGCGTCAGCCCGTCGACCGGCGCACCGAGCGCGTCCCCGACGGCCACGCCGAGCAGCGTGCCACGCACCCGGCTGCGGAAGTCCTGCTGCTCGGTACGGCCCCAGATGGCGCCGGCTGTCGCATCCACCAGACCTCCCCGGGGCACCGTCCGTACGTACGACAGCTCAGCACTGTATTCGACCGGGGGCGGTCGGATCAGGGGGCGGATCGGTATGTGGGGTGTGACCGGAGTGGTCGCGGATGGACCCGAGTGATCACGGTTGGTCGGTTATCAGCTGCATCACAGGCCTGCTTCTGCCTCGGCTGCTTGCGTCGGGCCCGGCCGGGTCACTGGCCCACGCGATCCGGCGCCAGCTCTGCCCACACCGTCTTGCAGTTGGCCGACGCCTCGTCGATGCCCCAGCGGGCCGCTTACGCCGCGACGATCAGCAGACCTCGGCCCGATTCCGTGCGCTCCGCGCCCGGGTCCGGGACGCGCGGGATCCGGTCGCCGCGGGCGTCGGTCACCTCGATGCGCAGGATGCCGTCCTCGTGCAGCTTGAGCGTGAGACGGAAGTCCCGGCCCCGGACGCGGCCGTGGAGCACGGCGTTCGACGCCAGCTCGGCCACCACGTGGGCTGCGCCCTCGAAGTACCTCCCCCACCGTCCACGTCCGCGACTCGAAGAACAAAGACGGCGCCCGGCTCATATTCGCCGGCGACTCATGGACTGCGTTCCTCACCTGCGCGGCCGACAGCCGGTGAGCGCGCCATACTGCGGAACGCCGCGGACATGGATCGGCCGCCTGGGCAACAAGGCCCAGGCGGCCGATCTGCGTTGATCTCCGTCCGTGGTCGTGCGTCACGAGCAGAAGGGGAACGTGCTCTCCCCGTTCTCGCCGAGCAACTTCAACCAGTCGCCGTCGAGGTACTGCCGCTTCCAGTCGTCGATCTCGTCTTCCGAGACGTCGTACTTCTCGGCGGCCTCGGCGCTCGTCGTCTGCCCGGACAGCACGGACATCACGATCCGTACCTTGTCCGGCGCCGAGGGCTTCGCCCCCTCCAGCTTGTCCGGCAGCAGGTCGCTGAGCCGGAAACAACCGGGCTTGCCGGGCTCACCCGGCTGACCGGGCTCGCCGCCCTTGCCGCCCTCCCCGCCCTTGCCGCCCTTGCCGCAGTCCGAATGGTGGCCGAGGGGATCACTGGAATCGGTGGAGTAGCTGGTGTTTGTTGTGGGACTCTGCGCCGCCTGGGCGGCGTACGTGGCACCGGTGACGAGAGCCAATGAGGCCACCGTCAGGATGAGTGGACGCTGCCAGAGACTTCTGGACATGGGGGTTCTCCGTTTCCAAGACAAGGGTGTCAACTACAGGCGCTGTGCCTCGGACGCCGTGCTTGGCCGGCCGGGGCCGTTCGTGGTGATCGATGGG
>NZ_JBQQCE010000428.1:0-8513 GCF_052245645.1 Streptomyces sp. KR55
GAGCGCGATGATCAGGTTGGTGGAGAACACCGAGACCGAGGTCAGCTGGGCCAGGCACCACAGCACGGCCATCGCCCCGACGATGGCCGACATCCCGACCGCCAGGGGCAGCAGCGCCGCGACGACGCCCCGGAAGACCAGGATCAGCAGCAGCAACGTGAGCGGGATCGCCACCGACTCGGCGAGCTTGAGGTCCTGCGCGGTCCGGTCGTTGAGGTCGTTGTTGATCTGGGTGATGCCGCCGAAGCGCACCTGGACGCCGTCTCGCTCTCCGGCGAGCTTGGTGTGCAGGTCCTTGGCCTTGCGGGTGGCGGCATCCTGGTCGCCGGTGACGCTGATCGCGGTCAGACCCGCACCGTCGGCCGAGCGCAACGCCGGGTCGGGGGTGCGGTAATAGGAGGCCACGATGTGCACGCCGCTCTCGCGGGACAGCTCCTCGAGCACCGACTGTCCGGCACGGGTGGCCGCTGTACTGCTCGCGTCCCCACCCTTGTCCCGCACCAGCACGAACAGGTTGGGCTGGGCAGTGGGGAACTTCTCCCGCAGCAACCTCGTGGCTGCCGCGGAATCCGATGAGGGATCGTCGAATCCTCCGGATTTCAGTACGTTGAGCGTGCCGCTCGCGACGATCCCGGCCAGGACCACGAGCAACAGCCAGACTGTGAGGACAGTACGGGGGCGGCGCAGCGGCAGCGGAAGTCGGACCGGCCCGTCCTGGTGTGGTGGGCCGGCGGACGCCTCGCCGAACGTGTCGCTTGCTGTCCCCGTCGTGGACTCGGGGGATGTTACTGGGGGAGGCTTCACCGGGGCCTGCTCCTCGATTCGGATGAACTACTCGGTCGGGCGCGTCCTCGTGCCCGGGACACCAGGAATTCAGCTGTTGAGCGACTGCCAGTGGGCGGCGAGCGTGGACACGCTGGACTCGATCTGCTGCGGGGTGTGCTCACAGGTGACGAAGAACCGAAGCCGCGTCAACTTCTCGGCCACTGCCGGGTGCAGGATCGGGTTGGCGCTGATCCCTTCGTCGAACAGTGCCGCCGACAGACGGAGGGCCTTGGACGAGTCCTTGACGATCGCGGGTACGACTGGCGAACCGAGGCTGCCGCCTGTGTCGATCCCGGCCTGCCGGGCCAGCTGGAGGAAGAGTTCGGCGTTCTCGCGCAACCGCTGCAGCCGCTCCGGCTCCTCGCGCATGACCCGGATTGCGGCGAGCGAGGCCGCGGCGTTGGCAGGGGTCATGCCCACGCTGTAGACGAACCCGGGCACGGAGGCCTTGAGGTAGTCGACGACCCGTGCCGTGCTGGCCACGTAACCGCCGCACCCCGCAAGGGACTTTGACAACGTGCCCGACCACAGGTCCACTGCCGACCGGTCCACGTCGAAGTGGTCGCCGACTCCGCCGCCGTGGCGGCCGACGACGCCGATGCTGTGCGCCTCGTCGATCATCACCATGGCGCCGTGCCGCTGCTTGACCTCGATCAGGGCCGGCAGGTCGACGATGTCGCCATCCATGCTGTAGACGCCCTCGACCACGATCAGAACGCGGCGGTAATGGTGCCTGATCCGCCCGAGCATCGTGTCGAGCGCGGCCATGTCGTTGTGCGGGAAGGGACGGCGCCTCGCCCCGGAGAGCTTGCAGCCCTGCAGGATGCTGTCGTGCGCGAGGGCGTCGTGCAGGATCAGGTCTTCCGGACCCATCAGGTGGCCGATCACGGTCACGTTGGTGGCGTGCCCACTGACCAGAGCGATGGCCGCCTCGCAGCCGTTCAGGGCGGCGAGTTCCGACTCCAGCTCACGGTGCAGCGGCCGGTCGCCGGACAGGAAGCGGCTCGCCGAAACCGACGTACCGTACCGGTCGACGGCCTCCTTGACTGCGGCGGCGACCTTGGGGTGGCCGGACAGGCCGAGGTAGTTGTATCCGGAGAAGGAGATCAGCTCCCGGCCGCCGACCCGGGTGGTGTCCCGCATCGTGCCCTCGTGCAGCAGGAAGTACGGGCTGCGTCCGAGGGACGCGCCGCGTCGCTCCATCTCCAGCACCTCGGGGAAGTCCTCGACACGGGTTTCCGGTCGCACCGGTGCGGCTGGGACCGGCTCGGCCGTGACCACCCTGGCCTCGACCGCGTGGCCGTTCGGCAACGTACTCGTAGCGCCTTTGGCAGCGGCGCGGGCATGGCCGTTCGACGACGAACCCATAGCGCCCTCGACTCGGGCCGGGAGCGCCGCAACGGACGTGACCGCAGCCATGGCTGGGACCGTACGACCCACCTCGAGCAGCTCGGCCATCGCGTCGACGGCCTGGGCGATGGTGGGCTGCCGGGGAAGGAATCCCCCGGTGATGCGCTCGGCGACCTCCGGGAAGGCCCGCCGAAGCCGCACCAGCAGCTCGGTGGTCATCAGCGAGTCGAAGCCCAGCTCCTGCACGATGAGCAGCTCGTCGGTCAACTGCTCCACCGGGAAGGCGCTGACGGCCGACAGCTCGGCGTACACGCGAGCGCGCACTTGGTCGTAGTCTGCCCCCGCGGCCGGCCCACAGGCGTCACCGTCTTCGTCCGCAGGCAGGCTGAGCAGATCCATGCCGACGGCCCGCTGCGGGATGAGCGGCGAGGCCGCTGGGTGGTCCGCGGCGGGGGCGGACGTGCCGAAGGTCTGCAGCAGGCTCAGCTGCTCCCGCAACAGCGTCACGACGTCATGCATCAAGAAATCCTTTTGATCGGAGGAACGAGGGGCAGAGGGAGCAGCGGAGGGTGCCTGGACCGCCCCTGAGGTGTGCCGCTCGGGCGGCGGGGCCGGAGCAGTCGGCCGGCCGTTCGGAGACCGGCGGGGTTCCATGGCGGTCTGCTGGAGATTCCCCTCCACGGTGCCCAGACCAGGGACGGTGGGCGGGGCCGGGATCCGGGTGGCGACGCGGGGGTACCAGTACGACTTCGTCGCCAGCGGCGAGGGCGGCAGCGTCACCAGCGGCGTCCCCTCGGGCACCAGCGCGGCGGCGTCGATGTCCACGCCGAGCACGGCGAGCTCGCCGAGCGCGGCGAGAAAGGTACGGGCCTGGTCGGGACCACCCTTGGTCATCGACACGCACCGGACCGCGCCCGGCCCCGGAACGCTGTGCCGTACGGCACCGAGCAGGCCGCTGCCCCCGCAGACCTGCACGAACACCCTCGCGCCGGCCTCGTACGCGGCGCGAGCGGCGTCCCCGAACCGGACGGGGGCGCTGGCGTGGCGGCCCCACAGCTCCCGCAGCACGGCGGGGTCGTCCTCGGCCGCGCCACTCACCGACGAGACGAATCCGTTCCCGGGGCGGGTGATCGTACGGGTCGCGAGGTCCGCCACAAGATCGTGGAGGGCGGGATCGAGCAGTGGGGAGTGGAAACCGTTGGAGACCCGCAGCGGTGTGGCCGTCAAGCCTGCCTGGGCACAGCGCCACGCCAGCTCCTTCAGCGCCCCGGCCGTGCCGCTGTACACCACCTGGCGGGGGTGGTTGAAGCAGGCAGCCCATACCTCCTCCAGCCCCTGCGTCACAGGAGCGAGCTCTTCCTGCGAGGCTCGCACGGCGAGCATCCCGCCACGCCGTACCGACTCGACGCGGCGCATGCGGGCGCTGCGTGCCAAGAGCAGCCGAAGACACTCGGAATCGTCCAGGGCACCGGCGACGACCGCGGCAGGGAACTCTCCCACGCTGTGGCCGAAGCTGACGGCGGGGACGGCACCGAGCGACTGCGCGAAGCGTGCGAGCGCCACGCCGAACGCGCCGAGCACCGGCTGGCAGACGTCTGTGCCGGTGAGCCGCTCCAGTCCTTCCGGGGTATGGCTGGCGGGCCCGTACACCGACTCGAGCAGCGACGCCCCGTTCTCCGAGACGGCAAGCGTGTCCCAGGCGTCGACAGTGGAGCGCAGGGCGGGGAAGCGCTCGTACAGGTCCCGCGCCATCCCGGGGTGCTGGCTGCCCTGCCCAGGGAAGACGAAGGCGATCTTACGGTCCGACACCGGCAGCGGCGCGACCGCCGAGTACACCCCTTCGCCCAGCGTGCCCACCCTGTCCTGGGCGAGTGCGGACCGGGCCTGCTGCACCCGCGTACGCAACTCCGCGTGGCTGCCGGCGACAACAGCGAGCCGGGCGGTGAGCAGCCGCCTGCTCGCCAGGGTCCGCGCGATGGCGATCAGCGGCATGCTGGGGGCGTCCTGCAGCGTCTCCAGGAAGCGGACGAGGTGGGACTCCAGCCGGTCCACGTCGCCGGCGGAGAAGAGGAACAGCTGTGGTCCGCAGTCCTGCGCCTCCCGCACTTCCGCCGGTCCGGCGGCCCGGCGGCCGACAGCCGGCGACGTGGCGCCGCGCGGCAGCGCGCTGGGGTCCGGCGCCTCCTCCAGTACGGCGTGCACATTGGTGCCGCCGAAGCCGAAGTTGCTCACCCCGGCGCGACGCGGCTGGTCCCCGGAGTGCTCCCAGGGCTCAACGGCCCGCGGAATCCGCAGTTTCGACGCGGCCAGGTCCTCCGGACGAGCGGGATCGGTGTCCGGCATGGGCACGATGGTGCGGTGGTGCAGCTCCAACGCGGTCTTGATCAGGGATGCGGCACCGGAGGCCCCCAGGGAGTGGCCGATCAGCGACTTCACCGAGGACAGGCAGGCGACAGCGTCCCGGTCCCCGCCGTCGGCCTCCTCGCGGAGCTTGGTGATCGCGTCCAGCTCCGCGGCGTCACCGACCACCGTGGCGGTGCCGTGTGCCTCGAAGACCCCGATCGAGCGGGGGGAGCATCCGGCATCCGCGTAGGCCCGGCGCAGCGCCGTGAGCTGACCCGCGCTGCTCGGCGTCATCGGGCCCTCCGATGCCCCGTCGTTGCTGATGCTGATGCCTTGGATCACGGCGTAGACCCGGTCGCCGGCGGCGAGCGCGTCCCGCAGCGGGCGCAGCACGACCACCCCGACGCCGTCGCCCAGTACGAACCCATCGGCGTTCCGGTCGAAAGGCCTGCACACGCCGGCTGCCGAGATCGCACCCACCTTCGAGAAGGCCAGCAGCGTGCGCGGCTCCAAAGCGAGATAGGCCCCGCCGACCAGCGCCACGCTGCACTCGCCGGTGGCGAGATGGCTCAGGGCCTGGTGCAAGGCGACCAACGTCGCTGAGCACGCGGCGTCGACGGTGAAACTGGGGCCGTGCAGGTCGAAGAACCGGCTCACATTTGCCGCCGCCATGTTCAGCAGCGCCCCCGGAAGCGAGAGCGGCTGCATGGTGAGGACGTCGGGCACAAGCTCCATGTACTCGCTGACGCCCAGGCCGAAGAACACCCCGGCCGACTGGCGGTCGAACTCCTGTCGCTCCCAGCCCGCATCCTGCAACGCCTCGCGGGATGCGTCCAGCAGAAGGCGGTGCTGCGGGTCCATTCCTTGCACGCGGCGTGGTGACATCTGGTAATGGCGGGCGTCGAACTGGTCGACGGCGGAGAGCGGAGCGATGGTGTCGGTGTATGTTCCGGCGCGGGCGCGCCTGTCCTGCGGCGTATGGAAGGGTGCATGATCCCAGCGCTCGGGAGGAACTGCCCGGAACTGGCGCTCACCATTCCGGAGCATCCGCCAATACTCGGGGAGATTCCGGGCTCCCGGAAATCTGCAACCCATGCCAACGATTGCCACGTTACGCAAACGTAACTCCTACCGTAGACGAGGCGGACTAGTCGGCGATATTCGATACCGATAGCACCGATGAGGGCATGTGAAGGCCCCCAGGCTTGCCGGCTCGTTCTTTCCATCTGATATTCAGTCATAACAGCACCAGGCGCGGTGCGCGCTGCCGGACGATCCATTTGAGGTATGGCACCCCTCGCCTCGCGTGTCGCGTGAAAGGGTCTTTTGCCCGCGCTGTTCACCGCGCGAGGCCCCGAGGGGTGCGGCGAGCGGCCTCCGTGGGCCGTACGAGGGAAATCCGGGTGACGCCATGTCCGGGCGGACTGGGACGTCGTTGAAAAGAAAGGGGCAATTGCGTTCCGAAGAGTTCGAGTCCGTCCTAGAGGAAGGGTGCAGGTGCAGAAAATCAGGAGGGCTACACTGATGGCTCTGGCGGTGGGCTGCCTGACGTCCGGGGGTCCTGGAATCGCCTCCGCCGACGGCCACGGCGCCACCGCGTCAGGCGGCCATGGCGCCATCGGAAATCTGTTCCAGCAGAACATCGCCCAAGAGCACCGACAGAACAACAACTGCGCCAACCCGAACACCGTGATTGTTCAGCCGGGAGGCCCTACGGCGACCCGCTGCGCGACCGGCGATGCCTCCTTCAACAAGCGGACCGTGACCAAGGGCGGTGACGCCAAGGCGACCGGCGGCTCCGGCCTGGTCAGTCACCTGGTCCAGCAGAACACCGCTCAGAAGGGCCGGCAGAACAACAACTGCGGCAACCCCAACGACACCCTTGTCTCGACGGGCGGCAGCCTGACGGACAGCTTCTGCAGCAACCAGAACCACTCCCGCAACGAGCACTCCGCGACCAAGGGCGGTGGCGCCAAGGCGACCGGCGGCTCCGGCCTGGTCAGTCACCTGGTCCAGCAGAACACCGCCCAGGAAGGCCGGCAGAACAACAACTGCGGCAGCCGTAACGGCTTGACCGTCATCACCTCCGGCGGCGCCCAGACCCAGTGTGTCGCCGTCGACAAGTCCAGGAACATCGGCACCGTCCACCGGTAGTCACGGCACAAAACGCGATGGCCCCACGCCTGATCGGCCCCACTCGGCACCTCGGGCGGGGCCGTCTCCAATTCCGGCAAACCGTCACTTTTCGATCGGCTGGGCGTTCTCGACCGTGACAACGGTCGCCACCGCGCGGCAGATCGCGAGAGCGCGGCACAGCGGACTCGACTTCAACAGCAGGGGATCATGATGATGGGACGCCGGCGACGGAACGCGGCGGACAGTACAGCGGCGCAGAAGGTCCGCAAGGTGGTGGCAGTCGTGCTCACCGCCGGTGCGCTGGTGTCCGCGGTCGGCGGCAGCGCCTTCGCCGACGTGCTCAGCGCTCCGCTCAACGGGCAGGAGAACACCGACCAGGACGGGGATCAGAACCTGAACTGCGGCAACTCCACCCGCTTCGTACGCGTCAACCTTGTCGAGACGGTCAACCGGAAGCGGGTCTGCGTCGACACCGACGGTCGTACCCGCCGGTACAGCGGCCCCCCGGGGGGCGCCCGGGCGGAGGGCGGATTCACCCTGGGCCCCCAGGTCAACACCGCTCAGACCGGCCGGCAGAACCTCAACTGCGGCAACTCCGCCGACATGGTCACCGTCAACGTCCTGGGCACCATGAACCAGGAGACCACCTGCGTGGCCATGGACCGCCACCACGCCTCCGGCAGGGATCACGGCCACGGCCGCGGTGAACACGCCGGCGGCGCCCGGGCGAAGGGCGGATTCACCCTGGGCCCCCAGGTCAACACCGCACAGACCGGCCGGCAGAACCTCAACTGCGGCAACTCCGCCGACAAGGTCACGATCAACGTCCTGGGCACCGTCCGAAAGCACACCACTTGCATCGCCGCCGACCACTCCCGCCGCCCCGGTCCCGCCGCGACCCGCCGAGGCCAGGCCTCCACCGACACCGACCTGGTGGTCGGATCCGAGACCAACACCGCACAGAACGGCCGGCAGAACCAGACCTGCGGCAGCCTCGGCACGGCCATCGACCTTCCCCTCGGCCGGACCGAGCGCAGGACCGAGTGCACCGTGGAGGACAACTCCGGCCCCCGGGCACGGTGACCGCGGCGGTGTAGAGGACAGCGCGTATCCGCTGGCGGCCGATGCCGAGTTTGGGCAGCAGATGTTGATCAAGCGTCGGTCACCAGCCGCACCGCATCGTCGTCCATCACCTCGCACACATCGACAGCATCGGGATTGAACACGAACGTGGCGACGATTCCCGGACCGCCCTTGGCAGGGCACGCACCCGTCTTGCACTCCACGTACGGAGAGCCGTTGACGGGATCCTTCGGCTCGATCGTCGGGGCCTTGGGCGCGGTGGAGTCGATGACGAAGTAGCACCACGGCGAGAACGACGAGTACAGGTCGCCGCTGGCGCCGTTGTACGACCAGTGGGACTGTGTGCGGGCCCGGTAGCGGTACGTGGTGCCGTCCGGAGATCAGGCGCGAGGGTTCCGCAGACTGGGAGCACCCGCTGCTCACCCTCCGATGCGACTGCGCCTGCCATCGCCTCGAAGCCTCGACTTCACCGGCCTGCCGCAGCCGCCGGGCAAGCTAAGTGCACCACCACAAGAACCGCTCGCACGTCTCCGACGGTTCCGGGTCCGGGTCCGGTACCGAGGTCGTCGGATCCGAGGTCGGTGTCGGGGTCGGGGCCGGGGCGGGGGGCGGCGCGGGGTTGGGATTCGACGGATCGGGGTCCGGGTCCGTCGGGGACGACTGGTCGTCCTCCGTCGGGGTCGCCGACTTCTTGTCGTCCTTCGCGTCCTTGTCCTTGTCGGACTTCGACGGGGAAGGGGACTTCGAGGCGTCCGCGGAGGCCGTGCCCGTGCCCG
>NZ_JBQQCE010000429.1:0-8483 GCF_052245645.1 Streptomyces sp. KR55
GCGACGTCCACCCTTCAACGATCCGAACGGGTGGGCGGGTGGGAAAAGCAAAGAAAAATGACCCCGTCCAACCGGACGGGGCCATAAAAACCCTCAGCGCCGAGCCACACCCTCCGCCCGCGCCGCCGCCGCAACCGCCGCAGTCACCGCGGGAGCGACCCGCTCGTCGAACGGCGACGGAATAACGTAGTCCGCAGCGAGGTCGTCCCCCACCACCCCCGCCAACGCCTCGGCCGCCGCGATCTTCATCCCCTCGGTGATCCGCGACGCCCGCACCTGCAGCGCACCCGCGAAGATCCCCGGGAACGCCAGCACGTTGTTGATCTGGTTGGGGAAGTCCGACCGCCCGGTCGCCACGACCGCCGCGTACTTGTGCGCCACATCGGGGTGCACCTCGGGGTTCGGGTTGGCCATCGCGAACACGAACGCGCCCTCGGCCATGGAGGCGACCGCCTCCTCCGGCACCGTACCGCCGGAGACCCCGATGAAGACGTCCGCGCCCGCCAGGGCCGCCTCCAGCGACCCGGAGAGCCCCGCCTTGTTCGTGAACCCGGCCAGCTCCCGCTTGACCGGCGTCAGGTCGTCCCGGTCGGCCGACACGACGCCCTTGCGGTCCGCGACCGCGACATCGCCGATGCCGGCCTCGATCAGCATCTTCGCGATGGCGACCCCCGCCGCGCCGGCGCCCGAGATGACGGCCCTGAGCTCCCCGAGCTCCTTCCCGCTCAGCCGCGCCGCGTTCCGCAGCGCTGCCAGCGTCACGACCGCCGTACCGTGCTGGTCGTCGTGGAAGACCGGGATGTCGAGCCGCTCCTGGAGCCTGCGCTCGATCTCGAAGCACCGCGGTGCCGAGATGTCCTCGAGGTTCACACCGCCGAAGGACGGGGCGAGCCGGACCACGGTCTCGACGATCTCGTCCACGTCGGTGCACGCCAACGCGATCGGCACGGCGTCCACGCCGCCGAACTGCTTGAACAGAATCGCCTTGCCCTCCATCACCGGGAGGGAGGCCTCGGGCCCGATGTCACCGAGCCCCAGCACGGCCGTACCGTCGGTCACGACGGCGACGACGGACGACTTCCACGTGTAGTCGTGGACGAGGTCCGGCTGCTCGGCGATCGCGGTGCACACCTTCGCGACGCCGGGCGTGTACGCCAGGGACAGGTCGTCCTTGTCACGGACCGGCACGGTGGCCTGCACAGCCATCTTGCCGCCGCGGTGCAGCGCGAACGCCGGATCGAAGGAATCGAGGGGCTCTGCCCCGCCCTCCTGCTCCGTACTGCTGTCGCTGCGAGGATTGACGATCTCCGCTGCCACTTTGTTTTACCCCTTAAGTCTTCATGGTTTGAGGGTTGACCACTCCTGGTGAGGGGTGGGCGGGCACCGCGCACGGCCCTGGTGAGTGATGCGTACGGGCACATACGCGACGGGCGCGCCGCACACGCGCCCTGAGCCCCGGATGAGGGGTGTAAAGAACCTTCTTACCTGACGGAGGGTGTCGTCGACGAGTCGATAGCGCGAAGGTCACATGCCAGTGACATGACTCATGCCTGAATATGGGGACAAGGCCTCGACAAACCGTCGACAACCGCTCAACGAACACACGGCACCGGCTATCGAACGGCCACATCCTGAGACACACCGAAGATCTTCCTGCCGGAACCAGGGATTCCCGTAGAAGATCCGGTCGGGATGTCCCGGAGTGGTCCGGTTCGAGGGTCACTCGTTATCCGATTTTGACATCGCGGGTCACCTGAATGGTCCAGTCCGAATGGCAAGATGCGGTAATCACACGAGGTCGCGACACCCGAAGCTGTGTGTTCTCGTCGACCCATCGGCAACTCCACCCATCCGCCGGAGGAACCCACAATGACCGCCAGCTCCACCCGTCGTACGACCGCCGCGCGTTCCCGGCTAGCCGCGGTCGGTGCGATCGCGGTCGCAGGCGCCCTACTGCTCACCGGCTGCGGTGACCAGACGGAGAACGGCGGCGGCTCGGACAGCACGGACACCGCGACGACCGCGGCCGCCCCGCTGGCCGACAAGCTGCCCAAGGAGATCCGCGACAAGGGCGTCATCAAGGTCGGTTCGGACATCGCGTACGCGCCGGTCGAGTTCAAGGACAGCTCCGGCAAGACGGTCGGTATCGACCCGGACGTCGCCGCCGCCATGGGCAAGCAGCTCGGCGTGACGTTCCAGTTCGAGAACGGCACGTTCGACACCCTCATCACCGGTCTGCGCTCCAAGCGCTACGACATCGCCATGTCCGCGATGACCGACACCAAGGACCGCCAGGAGGGCATCGACTCCGACACCGGCAAGAAGGTCGGTGAGGGCGTCGACTTCGTGGACTACTTCACCGCCGGTGTCTCGATCTACACCAAGAAGGGCGACGACCAGGGCATCAAGACCTGGTCCGACCTGTGCGGCAAGAAGATCGTGGTGCAGCGCGGCACGGTCTCCGAGGACCTCGCCAAGGCCGAGGCGAAGAAGTGCCCGAAGGGCAAGAAGCTCTCCATCGAGGCCTTCGACAACGACCAGCAGGCCCAGACCCGCCTGCGCGCGGGCGGCGCCGACGCCGGCTCCTCCGACTTCCCGGTCGCCGCGTACGCGGTGCAGACCTCCGGCGGCGGCAAGGACTTCCAGCTCGTCGGCGAGCAGGTCGAGGCCGCCCCGTACGGCATCGCGGTCGCCAAGAACAACACCCAGCTGCGGGACGCCCTGCAGGCCGCCCTGGATGCGATCATCGCGAACGGCGAGTACGACAAGATCATAAAGAAGTGGGGCGTCGAGGACGGCGCCGTCGACAAGGCCACCATCAACGGCGGCAAGTGATCGCTCGGTCGGCGACCAGCGACCACTGAAAGGCAACACCCGTGACTGTTGACATCGACAAGACGGCGGGCCCGGCCGACACGCCCCCGGCCGGACCGGAGGCCATCAAGGCCATCCCGGTCCGGCACTACGGGCGGTACGTCTCCGCCGTCGTCGCGATCGCCCTGCTCGGTGCGGTCGTGTACGCGTTCTCCCAGGGCCAGATCAACTGGAACGCGATTCCGGACTACTTCTTCGACGACCGCGTACTCAGCGGCGTGGGCAAGACGCTGCTGCTGACCGCCCTGTCCATGGCGATCGGCATCGTCGGCGGCATCCTGCTCGCCGTGATGCGGCTGTCGAAGAACCCGGTGACCTCCGCCATCGCGTGTTCTACATCTGGTTCTTCCGCGGCACCCCGGTCCTGGTCCAGCTCATCGTCTGGTTCAACCTGGGCCTGGTCTTCGAATACATCAACCTCGGTCCGGTCTACCGGGACGAGTGGTCGGACTTCATGACCCCGTTCCTGACCGCGCTGCTCGGCCTGGGTCTCAACGAGGCCGCGTACATGGCCGAGATCTGCCGCGCCGGTCTGCTCGCGGTGGACGAGGGCCAGACCGAGGCGGCGCACGCGCTGGGCATGAGTCACGCCAAGACGCTGCGCCGGATCGTCATCCCGCAGGCGATGCGCGTGATCGTGCCGCCGACGGGCAACGAGGTCATCAACATGCTGAAGACGACCTCTCTGGTCTCGGTCGTCCAGTACTCCGAACTGCTCCGCGTGGCCCAGGACATCGGCCAGACCTCCGGTGCCCCGGCCGAGATGCTGTTCCTCGCCGCGGCCTGGTACCTCCTGCTGACCTCGGTCTTCAGCGTCGGCCAGTACTACCTTGAGAGGTACTACGCCCGGGGCTCCAGCCGACAGCTGCCGCCCACGCCGTGGCAGAAGATCAAGAAGAACGTGCTCTCCCTGTCGAGCCGGAAGGGAGTCACGGCATGACCGAGAACGTGAGCAAGACGGACACCCCCGCGGAGCACTCCGTCGTCCCGATGGTCAAGGCCGAGGGCGTCCACAAGTCCTTCGGTCACGTCGAGGTCCTCAAGGGCATCGACCTGGAGGTGAAGACCGGCGAGGTGTTCTGCCTCATCGGCCCCTCCGGCTCCGGCAAGTCGACGTTCCTCAGGTGCATCAACCACCTGGAGAAGATCAACGCCGGGCGCCTGTACGTCGACGGGGAGCTGGTCGGTTACCGCCAGAAGGGCGACAAGCTGTACGAGCTCAAGGACAGCGAGGTCGCACTGAAGCGCCGGGACATCGGCATGGTCTTCCAGCGCTTCAACCTGTTCCCGCACATGACGGCGCTGGAGAACGTCATGGAGGCCCCGATCCAGGTCAAGGGCACCAGCAGGGCCCAGGCCAGGGAGCGGGCAGCACAGCTCCTGGACCGGGTGGGCCTGGCCGACAAGGCCGGGAACTACCCGTCGCAGCTCTCCGGCGGCCAGCAGCAGCGCGTCGCCATCGCCCGGGCCCTCGCCATGGACCCGAAGCTGATGCTGTTCGACGAGCCGACCTCGGCCCTGGACCCGGAGCTGGTCGGTGACGTCCTCGATGTCATGCGCGACCTGGCCGAGTCCGGCATGACGATGGTCGTCGTCACCCACGAGATGGGCTTCGCCCGCGAGGTCGGCGACAGCCTGGTCTTCATGGACGGCGGTGTGGTGGTCGAGTCCGGCAACCCGCGCGACGTACTGACCGACCCGCAGCACGAGCGCACAAAGGCGTTCCTGTCGAAGGTGCTCTGACGGTACGCAGGAGAAGGGGCGGTACGGAGACTTCCGTACCGCCCCTTCTCCTGTCCGGCCCTGCTTGAGCGCTCCTGTCCGGCCTTACTTGAGCACGCCTCTTCGCCCCTACTTGAGCGCCAGCAACAGCGTGTCCGACGGCGAGCACCACACCGGACGCGCCTCCGCGAAGCCCTTGTCGCGCAGTACGCGCGCGTGCCAGGCGGCGGACGGCATGTCGCCGTCGGCGTGATCGCCGTAGATCTCGTAGCGGCGGGCGGTGGGCGCGGCGAGGACCGGATCCTTGGCGGCGAGCTGCCACCACTCGGCCCAGTCGAGGGCGCCGGCCTTCTGCGCCTGGTCCATGCGCGCGTGTCGCAGGGTGCGCTCGGCCGCGTTGATGCGGGGCGTGGTGTCGTCGATCATGTGGTCGGCGTTCATGAAGACGCCGCCGTGCCGGACGAGCCCGGCGATCCGGCCGTAGAGCGCCTCGAGGGGTTGGGCGTGGAACCAGTGCAGTGCGGTGGCGGTGAGGACGGCGTCGTACGTGTCGTACGGCAGCCGGGCGGGCCAGTCGGGGTCCTTGAGGTCCGCCTCGACGAAGGTGACACGGTCGTCGCCGTCGAAGGTGCCGCGGGCGATGGCGAGCAGCGCGGGGTCGAGGTCGATGCCGGTGCTGGTGGCCTTGGGGAACCGGTCGAACAGGCGGGCGGTGATGCTGCCCGTGCCGCAGGCGAGGTCGAGGACGCGCGGCTCGTCGCCGGTGAAGGCCTCGACCATGTCCAGCATGACCCGGAAGCGCTCTTCCCGGTCGGGCATGTACCACTCCTGTTGCCGGTCCCAGCTGCGCTGCCAGGCCTGCCAGTCGGTCCCGGTGGCAGTGGTCTCCATGTCCGTCATTCGCAACCCTCCGTCACGCTCGTCGCGCGCTGCGACGCGTAATACCCTGGAAGCACGACCGTCTGTTACCCGACCGCAGCACGACGATAGAGCGCCTCCGTAAGGACTACAAGTGGAACTGGCCTATTACTCGGATTACGCCGTACGTCTCGTCAACAGCGAGGAGCCGGCCCGGGGCAAGGACTCGCTGACCTCGGTGGAGGCCGTCCGCGACCTGTTCGGCGTCAACCAGTCGGCGGCCCGCCGCGCCACCGACGCGGACGTGACGCGGTTCCGCTCGGTCCGGGCCCGGCTGCGTGCGGTCTTCGATGCGGCCGACAGCGGCGACGAGACACTCGCGGTGGACCTGCTGAACTCCCTGCTCCTGGAGTTCCCGGTGAGCCCGCAGATCTCCGGACACGACTTCCGCGACGACGACGGCCGCCCGCTGTGGCACATGCACCTGGCGGACCACCCGTCGAACGCGACCGCGGGCTACGCGGCCATCGCGGCGATGGGGCTGGCCTTCCACCTCACCGAGTACGGCGTGGACCGTCTGGGCCTGTGCGAGGCGGCCCCGTGCCGCAACGCCTACCTCGACACCTCCACCAACCGCTCCCGGCGCTACTGCTCCGACCGCTGCGCCACCCGCGCCAACGTGGCCGCCTACCGCGCCCGCAAACGCCTGGAGGCCGACCGGTCGGAGAAGACGGGCCGGGCCGCCGACAGCGCCCAGCGCAGCACCGCCAGCAGCGAACGCTGATCGGCCCGCCGCGGCCGATACCGGAACCGCACCCGCCCAAGGACCAGCTCCTCCGGCACGGTGCCGTAATCCGTACTGTCGCCACCGGCGTAGGCGTTGTCCCCGAGCACCCACCAGCCGCCCTCGCGGCGCTCCGCGGCCCGCTTGACCACCAGCAGGTCCTGCTGGAACGGATGACGCAGGACGACGACGTCACCGGGCCGGATCCGAGCGCCGTAGCGCACCACGAGCCGGTCCCCGTGGAACAGTGTCGGCACCATGGAGGGACCGGTCACCTCAGCCACCCCGAAGGGCAGCAGCGCCCCCCTGCGCTCGCTCTCCTCCGACAGTTCCGGCATCCCCGGCACCTCCCCTGCTCGATGCTCCACCAGTCTCAGTCTCACCCCGGACTTTTGTCCTAAGCCCATGGGGGCACTCGCGAAATCCCGTCCCTCAGGGAGTAATGTCCCACCTGAGAAGACGATCACGAGGAAGGAATGCTCCATGCTTTCCCGCCTGTTTGCCCCCAAGGTCAAGGTCAGCGCACACTGCGACCTGCCCTGCGGTGTGTACGACCCGGCCCAGGCCCGCATCGAGGCGGAGTCGGTGAAGGCCATCCAGGAGAAGATGGCCGGCAACGACGACCCGCACTTCCAGGCTCGCGCCACCACCATCAAGGAGCAGCGCGCCGAACTGGCCAAGCACCACGTCTCCGTGCTGTGGAGCGACTACTTCAAGCCCCCGCACTTCGAGAAGTACCCCGAGCTGCACCAGCTGGTCAACGACACCCTGAAGGCCCTCTCGGCCGCCAAGGCGTCCACCGACCCGGCCACCGGCCAGAAGGCCCTGGACTACATCGCCCAGATCGACAAGATCTTCTGGGAGACCAAGAAGGCCTGATCTTCGATCATGCCGCTTGACCTGCGATTTCTTTGGTCGCCTGGTCTTCCTGTCCGCACCCGGTCCGCAGGCCGCCGAGAACGGCGTCCATGACGGTCCGGGTGCGGTCTTCTTCGCCCGGCCACAGATGGGCGTAGATCCGCAGCGTGATGACGGCGGACGCGTGGCCGAGGACGAGCTGGACCTGCTTGACACTCGCTCCACCGGCTACCCAGGTCGTTCGCAACCTGCGCGATCGGCCTGCCGTCTCGGCGACGATCCGCACAGCCCCCTCACGGAACTCCGCGTCGAACTTCCGTCTCTTGCCCGCCATGACTCCCAACTTCCCCTGCAGTCACGGTCTCTACGCTACGAGGGGAAGGTCAACCCCGACTCCTGATCGCCCGTCAAGGCATCCGGTAGTAGTAGTCCGACGGCAGGGCTAGTGCGAACACGATGCCGCGCTGTCGGCGGATCTCTCCTACGGATGATGACGCGGGTTCGCGTACATACCGGTATACGCCTGTGAGGCGTTCCGGTTCAGTGAGAGGCTGTCCGGGGCGGTCCCATGTGAGGATGTGCCCGGCGTGGGCTATCTCGTCGGCCGACGGAAGAGGCGTGTTGGCGCGGGTGAAAGGGATGGGAGACAGAGGCTGCTCGCCCGCGTCAAGGATACGGCCGATGGTCTCCGCGGGCGGCAGTGGCGAGCTGTAGTAGGCGGTCACGCGCATCCAGCACGACACCTTGAACGCAGGCTTCGACGGACTCAGCCATTCCCACGTGGGGGTTCCTGGCAGGCAGTGATCTTCGATGGCGAGGAGACGCAGGGTGAGCGGAGTCGTCTCGCCATACGCCCTCGCGATGGCACGCAAGTGGGCCTCGGCCTCTTGGCGGGCCTTGTCGGCTTCCCGGCTTGCGGCAAGCCGTCGCGCTTTTCCTCCGGCTGGTCGACACCCACGCAGACCAAACGGCGGCAGCCGCTACTGCTGCGATGCGAAGCGGCTCGGCGACAACACGCCGCACGGGACGCATCATGGCACCGGGCTTTTCCGCTGCGTGCTTTCGGGAAACGCAACAGCTTGCAGAACGGACGCGGCGGCCGTGGCAAAAGTCTGGACCGAGACCCACAAGACCGCCTCCCAGGCAGTAGGGGAACGGTCGACCAGGTGGGGGCGACGACGGCGAACCACACGCAGCCGGAAACGATCACGGCAAGGTGGTTGCCCCGCATCCTGACGAGACGCAGACCTGCCCACACCGCTAGTGTGATGCGCCTGAAATTGCAGGTGTAAGTCTGTAGGCTGTTTTCATGTCGCATCGGGGTCCGCGTGCTGTCGAGGTCGTGCTGTCCGAGGAGGAGCGCGCCGAGTTGTCGCGTTGGGCGGGT
>NZ_JBQQCE010000043.1:0-33346 GCF_052245645.1 Streptomyces sp. KR55
CAAGCGTCCGCCGTACGACAAGGGCGGGCAGATCGTCAGCATCGACGGCGGCAGCTTCAAGCAGACGACGCTGCTGGAGAACCCGGCGACGGACTCGGTGCGGGACGTGGAGACCACCATGTCTCCGGAGTACTCGGAGATCCTCTACGCACAGGGGCACCTGTACATGTCCGACGTGTACGCGAGCGGATCGAGCTCCGGCAGCCAGGAGTATCTGGCGATCGCGTTCGGCACGAGCGGCTGAGCGCGACGACCTGTCGTCACGGCCCCGTCCCTGCTCAGGGGCGGGGCCGTGCGCGTACCGCTCAACACCCTCGAATGAGAGGAATTTCGGCGATCCGGGGCACTTCTCACCAGTAGGGGCAGCGCAACGTCGAACAAGCGTGTAGCTTCCGGGGGCATGAAGGGCGCAGTGCCGGGGGGCCTGCGTGCCTGGGGTCTGTCCGTGGGGACCTGTGGGCATCCATAGTGGGCGTCCACTGGGGGGACTGGGGGGTTGATGGGAGTGCGGCTCATGGTGGTCGACGACCACCGATTGCTCGCGGAGGCACTGGCCTCGGCGCTGAAGCTGCGAGGGCACCGGGTGCTGGCCGCGGCGGCGCCGGCCGCGGGGGCGGCGGAGCTGGTGATCGCCCGGGCACCGGAGGTGTGCCTGCTGGGGACGGCGACACCGGCCGAGCCGGGGGCGTTCGACCCGGTGGTACGGATCAAGCGGGAGCGGCCGCAGGTGGCGGTGCTGGTGCTGGGCCCGGTACCGAACCCGCGCGGAATCGCCGCGGCCTTCGCGGCGGGCGCGTCCGGCTACGTCCGTCACGACGAGCGCATAGAGGGCGTCGAGCGGGCGATCATGAAGGCGAGGGGAGGCGAGGCGGCCGTCGCGCCGCAGCTCCTCCAGGGCGCGTTCAGTGAACTGCTGAACCCCGCGGCCCAGCCCGACGACGAGGGCCAGCGGCTGCTGCAGATGCTCACGCCGAGGGAGATCGAGGTCCTGGTCCGCGTGGCCGACGGCGAGGACACCCGCCTGATCGCCGCGGGCATGGGCATCGCCCCCTCCACCGCCCGCACCCACGTCCAGCGCGTCCTCATGAAACTCGGCGTCGGCTCCCGCCTGGAGGCCGCGGCCCTCGCAGCCCGCACCGGCCTACTGGACCGAGCAACCCCGACCCTCCAACCCCCTCCACCACAGAACAGCGCACCGGACACCGAACACTGAGGACCACCCAGGCAGCACCGCCCCTTTCCACGCACGCGCACGGCACCCCACCCGTCGAGCCGCGGGCGCGCGGCAACCACTCCGCCCAGCCGCGGGCAGTCGTGCCTCCCCCAGTGCCTTAAGGGCCTGGGGGGACCCCCAAGGCGGCACGGGTGGGCGCGGGCGGCACCTCCGCCGCGCCGGGTTGCGCCACCTCCCCGCTGCAGCGGGCGGCACGCACCCCGCGCCGGGCCACCGGAACAGCTCCCGGCGTTCACCAGCTCCCGATGTTCACTGCTCCTTCGCCTGATCGTCCGGCAGGACAGCCGGCGGCGGAGCCAGCGGCCGCAGCTTCAGCCACACCAGGAAGAACAACCCGAGCAGCAGCATCCCCACCCCGGTCCACAGGTTGACGTTCACCCCCTCGGCCTTGGCGATCGCCGCTTCATCGTCGGTCAGCCCGGCGATCGTGACGATCACGCCGTAGATCACGAACAGCGCACCGATGGTCCGACGGATGTCGAACAGCCGTGCGGCGGTAGCGGACTTGCCCTCCAGCTCGGTGACTTCCCGCTGGACGTCCTTCTCGGAGAATCCGTGGTCCTCGGACATGGTCTCTCAATCCTCCCGCGGTCAGAACGAGAACGGGATGTAGCAGACGGCGGCCAGAATCACGGCACCCCAGCCGAGCAGCGCCGGCTTGCGGTACCACGCGTCGTCGCCCACGGCGGGCGGCTCGGCCACACCGGGGGCCCGGGTGCCGTAGACCAGCCCCTGGAGTTCCTCCGTGGGCTTCGGCGCGGTGAAGAGCGACACGGCCACCATGACCACCGCACCGGCGACGAACCCGGCGATCGCGGAGACGAAGTTGGCGCCCTGGTCGGTGGGGATGCCGATGATGCCCTGCCTGTAGATGACGAAGTAGTTCACCATCGCGGCGGTGGTCCCGGCGAGCAGCCCCCAGAAACCGGACTTCATGGACGCCCGTTTCCAGAACATGCCGATGATGAAGACGACGAACATCGGGACGTTGAAGAAGGAGAACAGCGTCTGGAGGTAGGCCATGATGTTGGAGAACGCCGACGCGAGGAACGCCGTGCCGATGGACGCGAACACGCCGACCGCCGTGATGAGCCGCCCGAACCGCACGTAGTACTCGTCCTCGCGGCCCTTCACCACGTACTTCGCCCAGATGTCGGACGTGAAGACGGTGTTGAAGGCCGAGATGTTGGCCGCCATGCCCGCCATGAAGGCCGCCAGGAGACCGGTGACCGCGATGCCCAGGACGCCGTTGGGCAACAGGTCCTGCATGAGGTACGGGATCGCGTCGTTGTACTGCAGGTCCGACTGGGGCGTACCGATCTGCGGCACCAGCACGGCGGCGACCAGGCCCGGGATCATCACCAGGAAGACGATGAAGATCTTCGGGAACGCGGCGATCAGCGGCGTACGCTGCGCCGCGGACAGGTTCCTCGCCGACAGCGCGCGCTGCACCTCGGCGAAGTTCGTCGTCCAGTAGCCGAAGGACAGCACGAACCCGAGGCCCAGGACGATCGTCAGCCAGTTCGCGCCGAGCGGATTGTCGTGGCCGATGCCGGTGCCGCCCCATGCGGTCATGAAGTTCTCGCCGCGGCGTTCGGTCAGCGTGTCGGACAGCCCGTCCCAGCCGCCGACCTTCTTCAGGCCGAGCACCGAGATCGGGATGAGCGCGGCGAGGATGACGAAGAACTGCAGCACCTCGTTGTAGATCGCCGACGACAGACCGCCCAGGGTGATGTACGCCAGCACGAAGAAACCGGCGATCACGATCGCCACCCACTGCGGCCAGCCGAGCAGCGCCTCGACGACGATGGCGAGGGCGTAGAGGTTGACGCCGGCGATCAGGATGGAGGCGCAGGCGAACAGGATCGAGCTGAGCAGATGCGCCGACTTGTCGAAGCGCAGCAGCAGGAACTCGGGAACCGAGCGGACCTTGGAGCCGTAGTAGAACGGCATCATCACCAGGCCGAGGAAGACCATGGCGGGGATGGCGCCGACCCAGTACCAGTGGGTGGTGTAGACGCCGTACTGCGCGCTGTTGGCGGCCATCCCGAGGATCTCGGTGGCGCCGAGGTTGGCCGCGATGAACGCCAGACCCGTGACCCAGGCGGGCAGGGAGCGGCCGGACAGGAAGAAGTCGAGGCTGGTCTTGACCGATCGGCGGGCGGCGAAGCCGATGCCGAGGACGACGACGAAGTAGATGCCGAGGATCGTGTAGTCGAGCCAGTTGGTGGGGAGCCGTAGCTCGGCGGCCAGGTATGTGGGGGTTTCCATACACACTCGCTTCGTTGCGGGACTTCGTTGCGGGAACTGAGCCGAACCGATTCCTGAACTGATCCAGGGCGGAACCTACGCCTCCGCGTTCGCTAATTGAACACGTCCGATGTCGAGCTTTGATTGATTGTGATGTTGACTGTCGTGGTGAGTTGTGTTTTGGTGTGTTGAGTTCTGTTGATTGCTTTGGGTGGCTCGAATGAGGAGTCCGCGGTGAAGAAGACCTCGACCCGTCTCGCCGACGGTCGTGAGCTGATCTACTACGACCTGCGCGACGACGCCGTGCGCGACGCGGTCGATCGCCGTCCGCTGGACCGGACCGTCACGACCTCCGAGATCCGCCGTGACGAGCTGCTCGGCGATGCGGTCGCCATCGCCTCGCACCGCCAGGGCCGCACCTACCACCCGCCGGCCGACGAGTGCCCCCTGTGTCCGACGCAGGGCGACCGGCTGAGCGAGATCCCGGACTCGTCGTACGACGTCGTGGTCTTCGAGAACCGTTTCCCCTCGCTGGCCGGCGACTCCGGCCGCTGCGAGGTCGTCTGCTTCACCTCCGACCACAACGCCTCCTTCGCCGATCTGAGCGAGGAACAGGCCGGGCTGGTCCTGGACGCGTGGACCGACCGCACCTCCGAGCTGTCCCATCAGCCCTCCGTGGAACAGGTGTTCTGCTTCGAGAACCGCGGCGCCGAGATCGGCGTCACGCTGGGTCACCCGCACGGACAGATCTACGCCTACCCCTTCACCACCCCCCGCACCGCCCTGATGCTCCGCTCGCTCGCGGCCCACAAGGAGGCGACGGGCGGGGAGAACCTCTTCGACGCCGTCCTGGAGCGTGAACTCGCCGACGAGCGGATCGTCCTCGCGAGTGAACACTGGGTGGCCTTCGTGCCGTACGCCGCGCACTGGCCGTACGAGGTCCACCTGTACCCGCGCCGCCGGGTGCCGGATCTGCTCGGGCTCGACGAGGCGGCGCGCTCAGAATTCCCCCAGGTTTATCTGGAACTCTTGAGGCGCTTCGACCGGATCTTCGGCGAAGGTGAACCGCCCACGCCGTACATCGCGGCCTGGCACCAGGCCCCGTTCGGCCATCTGGAGGAGTTCGAGGGCGTCAGCCGTGACGACTTCGCGCTTCACCTGGAGCTTTTCACCATCCGCCGTACTTCCGGCAAGCTGAAGTTTCTCGCGGGTTCCGAATCCGGCATGAGCGTGTTCATCAACGACGTGCCGCCGGAGCGCGCGGCCGAGCGACTGCGAGAGGTAGCGAGTTCATGAGCGGGAAGTACCTGGTCACCGGTGGTGCGGGATACGTCGGCAGCGTGGTCGCCCAGCATCTGCTGGAGGCCGGTCATGAGGTGACGGTCCTCGACAACCTCTCGACCGGCTTCCGCGAGGGCGTGCCCGCCGGCGCCGCCTTCGTCGAGGGCGACATCCGGGACGCCGCCAAATGGCTGGACTCCTCGTACGACGCCGTGCTCCACTTCGCCGCGTCCTCCCAGGTCGGCGAGTCGGTCGTGAAGCCGGAGAAGTACTGGGACAACAACGTCGGCGGCACGATGGCCCTGCTCGGCGCGATGCGCGAGGCGGGCGTACGCAGGCTGGTCTTCTCCTCCACGGCGGCGACGTACGGCGAACCGGAGCAGGTCCCGATCGTCGAGACCGCGCCCACCGCCCCGACGAACCCCTACGGCGCCTCCAAGCTCGCCGTCGACCACATGATCACCGGCGAGGCGAAGGCCCACGGCCTGGGCGCGGTGTCGCTGCGCTACTTCAACGTCGCGGGCGCCTACGGCGCGTTCGGCGAGCGCCACGACCCCGAGTCGCACCTCATCCCGCTGGTCCTCCAGGTCGCCCAGGGCAGGCGCGACGCGATCTCCGTCTACGGTGACGACTACCCGACGCCCGACGGCACCTGCGTCCGCGACTACATCCACGTCGCCGACCTGGCCGAGGCGCACCTGCTGGCCCTCAAGGCGGCGACCCCGGGCGAGCACCTGATCTGCAACCTCGGCAACGGCAACGGCTTCTCCGTCCGCCAGGTCATCGAGACGGTCCGCCAGGTCACCGGCCACCCGATCCCCGAGGTGGTGGCCCCGCGCCGCGGCGGCGACCCGGCGGTCCTGGTGGCGTCGGCCGACACGGCCCGCGCCCGCCTCGGCTGGAACCCGTCCCGCGCGGACCTCGCGGGAATCGTCGCGGACGCGTGGGACTTCGCGCAGCGGCACGGCAAGTAGAACGTACGGAAGGTCAGGGGTCAGGGTATGAGCAGCGAGGCCGGCGAGGTCGCCGCAGGGACTGTCGCCGAGCGGTTCAAGGAGCTGTACGGGGCCGAACCGGACGGCGTGTGGGCCGCACCGGGCCGGGTCAACCTCATCGGCGAGCACACCGACTACAACGACGGCTTCGTGATGCCGTTCGCGCTGCCGCACACCGCGGTCGCCGCGGTCTCGCGCCGCGACGACGGCGTACTGCGCCTGCACTCGTCGGACGTCGAGGGCGGCGTCGTCGAACTGGACGTCGACGCCCTGGAGCCGGAGTCGGACAGGAACTGGACGGCGTACCCGGCGGGCGTGGTCTGGGCGCTGCGCGCGGCCGGCCACGAGGTGACCGGCGCGGACGTCCACCTGACCTCCACGGTCCCGGCGGGCGCGGGCCTGTCGTCGTCGGCGGCCCTGGAGGTCGTGATCGCCCTGGCGCTCAACGATCTTTACGAACTGGACCTGAAGGGCTGGCAGTTGGCCCGCCTGTGCCAGCGCGCCGAGAACGTCTACGTCGGCGCCCCGGTCGGCATCATGGACCAGACGGCCTCCGCCTGCTGCACCGCGGGCCACGCCCTGTTCCTGGACACCCGCGACCTCTCCCAGCGCCAGATCCCCTTCGACCTCGCGGCCGAGGGCATGCGCCTGCTGGTCGTCGACACCCGGGTCAAGCACGAACACAGCACCGGCGAGTACGGCAAGCGGCGCGCGGGCTGCGAGAAGGGCGCGGCGCTGCTGGGCGTCGATGCGCTCCGCGACATCCCGTACGCCGAGCTGGACGCGGCGCTGGCCCGCCTGGGCGACGAGGAGGAGGTCCGACGCCTGGTCCGCCACGTGGTCACGGAGGACGAGCGAGTCGAACGAGTCGTCGCCCTCCTGGAATCGGGCGAGACCCGCGCGATCGGCCCGGTCCTCACCGAGGGCCACGCCTCCCTCCGCGACGACTTCCGCATCTCCTGCCCGGAGCTGGACCTGGTCGTCGACACGGCGTTGTCCGCAGGCGCGCTGGGCGCCCGCATGACCGGCGGCGGCTTCGGCGGCTCGGCGATCGTCCTGGCCGACGTCGCCGACGTGGACACCATCACCAAGGCGGTGGAGGAGGCCTTCGCAGCCGCCGGCTTCACCGCGCCGCGCGTGTTCGAGGCGGTGCCTTCGGCGGGGGCGCGGCGGGTGAGCTGAGGCTCGTTGCCCTCACAACCGGAAAGCGAGGGCGCCTGCTACACGCAGGCGCCCAACATCACCGCAGGGGCCAAGGAGAACCGAGGCCGACGGCGGCGCCTGCGCTGTGCGGGGCGATGTCGGGTGGGGAGACGTAACGGCTGGCGGCGGTGTGGACCTGGGTTTCCGGCCAGTGCGGGTTGGCGGCGCGGAGAGTGGCCGAGTAGTCCTCGAATACGTGCGTTGCAGGGCGAGGGGGCGGTAGCCCTCGACGACGAGGAGGCGGTGCAGGACGCCCTCGCGCAGGTGGGCGTATGCTCCCGTCGCGTCCTGGCGCTTCCGGTCGACGAGCAGGGTGCCGTCCCGCCGTACGTCCATGAGCCGTTGGCCGTCGTCCTCGACCGGGACGGCCGCCAGCCGGACGTCGGACATGAGGATGATCTCGGCGGTCACCGGGTTGTCCCCAAGCGCTTTGTCAGCGTGAACTCCGTGATCCCCGGGGGATAGTCCGGGATCGCGCACACCACGTCGTACCCCTGTTTCTCGTAGAACTTCGGCGCCTGGAAGTCCCATGTCTCCAGCCGGGAGGCGGAGCAGCCCCGTTCCGCTCGCGCCACCCGCTCCGCCTCGGACAGCAGTCGCGAACCCAGCCCCGCACCCCGGTGGCGTTCGTCGACCCACAGGTACGTCACGTGCAGCCACGTCGCCCACGTATGCCCCACCAGCCCGCCCGCCAGGGCGTCCGAGCCGTCCAACACCCACACGTGCAGGGGGACTTCGCGTTCGGCGGGGGTTCCGCGCAGGTCGCGCAGGACGGGGGACGCGGCCGTGTTGCTGTTGCGGAGCCGGGTGCGGAGCAGGTCGCGCCGGGATTTGTCGACTTCTGTCTCCATACGAAACATGCGGCTCACCATAAACGTGTCGGACAACCAGTTCTGCAAATTACCTTCCGCTCCCGGCCCCCGGCCGTACCCTGATGAACAGCACCGGTGGGGGCCGGTGCTGTTCAGGGGGCGAGACAAGTCGGGTACGACGCCCGAAGCGGGGGTAGCAGTTTCTGCACGGCGGCGGCCGTGCGGCTGCGGCGACCCCGTCCTGGGGAACGGCAGAAACAACAACCCGGGAGCGCTTCGGGCGTCGTACCCGCACCGGTCGGCGGCTCCCGACGATGGATCCCCTGCTCTTGGAGAGCGTGGGGAAGGGGGTTTTGTGGTTCGCATCCGAGTCCTGGTCGTCGACGACCACCGCATCTTCGCCGAGTCCCTCGCCGCGGCCCTGGCCGCCGAGCCCGACGTCGACGTCTCCGCGGCCGGCAGCGGTCCCGCCGCGCTGCGCAGCCTGGAGCGCGCGGCCGCCGAGGGCCGCCGGTTCGACGTACTGCTCGTCGACGCCGATCTGGGCGGGAACGTACCCGCAGTGCGGCCCGCCGTGCCCGTGCCCGTGCAGGAGGGCGGCGTGGACGGGGTCGTGGACGGGATCTCCCTCGTCGCGGCGGTCCGGACGGCGCAGCCCGCGGCGCGGATCGTCGTACTCGCCGAGAAGGACGATCCGCGGCGTGCCGCCCTCGCCCTGCAGGCGGGGGCCGGCGGGTGGGTCGCCAAGGACTGTTCGCTGTCCCGGCTGCTCACGGTCATACGAGGTGTGCTGCGCGACGAGACGCATCTGCCGCCCGCCCTGCTCACCGGGGTGCTGCGTGAGCTGACGGCCGCCCGCAAGCACCGCACCGAGAGCGAGCGGCTGGTGGAGTCCCTCACCCCGCGGGAGCGGGAGGTGCTGCGGTGCATGGTCGCGGGGCTCGGGCGCAAGGCCGTCGCCGAGCGGCTGTATCTGTCCCCGCACACCGTACGGACGCATATGCAGAACGTCCTCGGCAAGCTCGGCGTCCACTCCACCCTCGCCGCCGTCGCGCTGGCGCGCAGGGCGGGGGTCGGGCCCGTGGACCTGGGGCCTGCCGGGCGGATCGGGGTGGAGGAAAGCAGCAGTGCCTGATCAGTGCCGGTGAGCGGGGGCGATGGGGGTGCCCCCGCGCGAGCGAAGCCGAGCGTGGGGGAGTCGGCGACCGACGACAACGCCGCAGATGGGCGTGCCAGACCCCGCGTCTCCGCCACGATCCGCCCGGCAGGCCCTCAGCTGGGGATGTTGTCGAATGGGGCGGTCAACTGGCGCAGCAGTGCCGCCAGTTCGCTGCGCTGGGCGTGGGACAGCTCTGCGAGGATCGCCCGCTCCTGGTCCAGCAGGCCCGCCAGCGCCTGGTCGGCGCGGTCCCGGCCCTCGTGGGTGAGGCGGACCAGGACGCCACGCCGGTCGCTGGGGTCGGGCAGGCGTTCCACCAGGCCCTTCTTTGCCAGGCGGTCGATACGGTTCGTCATCGTGCCCGAGGTGACCAGGGTCTGGGTCAGCAGCTGTCCGGGGGAGAGCTGGTACGGGGTGCCCGCGCGGCGCAGTGCCGTCAGGACGTCGAACTCCCAGGGCTCCAGGTTGTGCTCGGCGAAGGCCAGCCGGCGTGCGCGGTCCAGGTGCCGGGCGAGTCTGCTCACCCGGCTGAGCACCTCGAGCGGTTCCACGTCGAGGTCCGGGCGCTCCCGGCGCCATGCTGCGACCAGCCGATCGACCTCGTCCTCCATGGCGATCAGTGTAGTGGTTGTGTCGACGTGAAGTCTCTTGACGTCAAGATATCTCCGGTGCAAGCTGAGGTCGACCTACGGTGACCACGATCGACGGTGACTACAAGGAAGGCCCGCCATGTCCGCCGCCACCTGGGACCCCGCCCAGTACCTGCGTCACGCCGGCCACCGCGCCCGCCCCTTCGCCGACCTCCTCGCCCACGTCCCCGACCTCCCCGCCAGCCGGCCCCGCATCGCCGACCTCGGCTGCGGCCCCGGCAACGTCACGGCTCTGCTCGCCCGGCGCTGGCCCACCGCGCACATCACCGGCTACGACAACTCCCCGGAGATGCTCGCCGACGCCCGGGCCCAGGCGGGCCCCACCCCGGCCGGCGGCCGCCTCGACTTCGCCCACGCGGACGTGCGCACCTGGACGCCGGCGGAGCCGCACGACCTGATCATCAGCAACGCCACGCTCCAGTGGGTGCCCGGCCACGCCGACCGCTTCGGCGACTGGATCGCCGGGCTCGCCCCCGGCGGCACCTTCGCCTTCCAGGTCCCCGGCAACTTCGACGCCCCCAGCCACCGCCTGATGCGCGACCTCGCCGCCGCCCACCCCCGCCTCACGGGCGTCCTGCGCCACGAGGACGCCGTCCTGGCCCCCGAGACCTACCTGGAACACCTCACCGCCCTCGGCTGCACGGCCGACGTCTGGGAGACCACGTACATCCATCTGCTGACCGGCGAGGACCCCGTCCTCGACTGGGTGAAGGGCACGGGCCTGCGCCCCGTCCTCACCGCCCTCGCGGACGACTCCGCGGCGAAGGACGAGTTCCTGAACGACTACCGAGCCGCCCTGCGCCGCGCCTACCCACCCGGCAAGCACGGCACCCCGTTCCCGTTCCGCCGCATCTTCGCCGTCGCCCGCAAGGAGGCGTGATGATCACCGCCGTCGGGCGGCCGCCGAATCAGCTCTTGCGATGCCCGATCAGCCGCGGCTTCTGTTCCAGCCCGTCCAGGCCGTGCCACGCCAGGTTCACCAGGTGGGCCGCCACCTCTGCCTTCTTCGGGCGGCGTACCTCCAGCCACCACTGGCCGGTCAGGGCGACCATGCCGACCAGGGCCTGGGCGTAGAGGGGGGCGAGCTTGGGGTCGAAGCCGCGGCTTTTGAACTCGCGGCCCAGGATGTCCTCCACCTGGGTGGCGATGTCCGAGATGAGAGACGCGAAGGAGCCGGTCGACTGCGGGATGGGGGAGTCACGGACCAGGATGCGGAAGCCGTCCGTGTACTCCTCGATGTAGTCCAGCAGCGCGAACGCCGCCTGTTCGCACAGCTCACGCGGATGGCCCGCGGTCAGCGAGCTGGTCACCATGTCCAGCAGGCGCCGCATCTCGCGGTCCACGACCACCGCGTACAAACCCTCCTTACCGCCGAAGTGCTCGTACACCACCGGCTTGGACACCCCGGCCTTCGCCGCGATCTCCTCCACCGACGTGCCCTCGAAGCCCTTCGCGGCGAAGAGGGTGCGACCGATCTCCAGCAGCTGCTGGCGACGCTCCGCACCGGTCATACGGGTACGGCGCGTGCGCCGCGGCTTCTCGTTGCTGGGAGTGCTGCTGGAGTCGGTCGCCACGCCGTCAATCATGCCGCCTCAGCGGTCTCCCGCCCGCGCCGGGAGCCGTCTCCCCCGGTGTTCCGGCGGGAATCGATACGCGAGCGTGACGGCCAGCGCACGTCGTAGGCCCACCCGGCCAGCTCGAACCAGCGGATCAGCCGGGCCGAGGAGTCGATCTGGCCGCGCTCCACACCGTGCCGCGCGGAGGTCGGGTCGGCGTGGTGCAGGTTGTGCCAGGACTCGCCGCAGGACAGGATCGCCAGCCACCACACGTTGCCCGAGCGGTCACGCGACCTGAACGGGCGCTTGCCGACCGCGTGGCAGATCGAGTTGATCGACCACGTCACGTGATGCAGCAGCGCCACCCGGACGAGTGACCCCCAGAAGAACCCGGTGAACGCGCCCCACCAGGACATCGTCACCAGGCCGCCGATCAGCGCCGGCAGGGCCAGGGACACCACCGTCCACAGGATGAACTGACGGGAGATGTTCCGCAGCGTCCGGTCCTTGATCAGGTCCGGCGCGTACTTGTCCTGCGGCGTGCGCTCCTCGTCGAACATCCATCCGATGTGCGCCCACCACAGGCCCTTCATCAGGGCCGGCACGGTCTCGCCGTAACGCCACGGGGAGTGCGGGTCGCCCTCTGCGTCGGAGAACTTGTGATGCTTGCGATGGTCGGCCACCCAGCGCACCAGGGGGCCCTCGACCGCCAGCGAGCCCGCGATCGCCAGCGCGATCTTCAGAGGCCGCTTGGCCTTGAACGAACTATGGGTGAAATGGCGGTGGAAACCGATCGTGATGCCGTGACAGCCGAGGAAGTAGAAGAAGACCAGCAGGCCGAGGTCCAGCCAGCTCACGCCCCACCCCCACGCCAGCGGCACGGCCGCGATCAGCGCGAGGAACGGGACGATGATGAAGAGCAGGAGCGCGATCTGCTCCGCCGAACCCTTGCGGTCACCGCCCAGGGTGCCGGCCGGCTGGGAGGCGGAGGTGTCCTGGGAAGTCGCCTTCGGGGCGTCGTCGATCACATCGGAGCTCGTGGTCATGGGGCGTCCCCTGTGGGGTTTCGAGGGTTGAGATAGGTGCCGTGGCTGGGGGAAGTCCGCGAGAGGGGCTCGAAAGAGCCTTCCCTACGGTTCCGTAACCTACGGCGTCGTAAGTATGTCAGTGCGCCGCCCGGCGGCAAGAGCCCGTGAGCTGCGCGTCCCGGCCGACACCTATCCTGGAGTCGGTCGGACAGCGCGGTCCGCTCTGTTTACTTCCCGGATGATCCGGCCCGTATGCGGCACCCCGCCGCGCGAACGGGTCACCGGGTTCCCTCCCTCACGAGCTTCAGACGAGCTTCAACACTGCAAGGAGCCGCACCTGTGAGCAGTGCCGACGACCAGACCACGACGACCAGCAGTGCCCTGCGTGCCGACATCCGCCGGCTGGGCGACCTCCTCGGTGAGACACTCGTCCGCCAGGAGGGCCCTGAGCTGCTGGAACTCGTAGAGAAGGTGCGCCGCCTCACCCGCGAGGACGGCGAGGCCGCCGCCGAACTGCTGCGCGGCACCGAACTGGAGACCGCAGCCAAGCTGGTCCGCGCCTTCTCCACGTACTTCCACCTGGCCAATGTCACCGAGCAGGTCCACCGCGGCCGCGAACTGCGTGCCAAGCGCGCCGCCGAGGGCGGGCTGCTCTCCCGTACGGCCGACCGGCTGAAGGACGCCGACCCGGAGCACCTGCGGGAGACGGTCCGCCACCTCAATGTTCGTCCGGTGTTCACGGCCCACCCCACGGAGGCCGCCCGCCGTTCGGTCCTGAACAAGCTGCGGCGCATCGCCGAGCTCCTGGACACCCCCGTCATCGACGCCGACCGGCGCCGTCACGACACCCGTCTGGCCGAGAACATCGACCTCGTATGGCAGACCGACGAGCTGCGCGTCGTACGCCCCGAACCGGCCGACGAGGCCCGCAACGCGATCTACTACCTCGACGAGCTGCATGCGGGCGCCGTCGGTGACGTCCTCGAGGACCTCACCGCCGAGCTGGAGCGCGTCGGCGTCAGGCTCCCCGACGACACCCGCCCGCTCACCTTCGGCACCTGGATCGGCGGCGACCGCGACGGCAACCCCAACGTGACCCCCGAGGTCACCTGGGAGGTGCTGATCCTCCAGCACGAGCACGGCATCAACGACGCCCTGGAGATGATCGACGAGCTGCGCGGCTTCCTGTCGAACTCCATCAGGTACACGGGCGCCACCGAGGAACTGCTGGACTCTCTCCAGACGGACCTGGAGCGGCTCCCCGAGATCAGCCCCCGCTACAAGCGGCTGAACGCCGAGGAGCCCTACCGCCTGAAGGCCACCTGCATCCGGCAGAAGCTGGAGAACACCAAGCAGCGCCTCGCCAAGGGCACCCCGCACGAGGCGAGCCGCGACTACCTCGGCACCAGCGAGCTGCTCCACGACCTCAAGCTGATCCAGACCTCCCTGCGCGAGCACCGCGGCGGACTGTTCGCCGACGGCCGCCTGGACCGCACCATCCGCACACTGGCCGCCTTCGGCCTCCAGCTCGCCACCATGGACGTACGCGAACACGCGGACGCCCACCACCACGCCCTCGGTCAGCTGTTCGACCGGCTGGGGGAGGAGTCCTGGCGGTACGCGGACATGCCGCGCGACTACCGTACGAAGCTGCTCGCCAAGGAACTCAGGTCGCGCAGGCCGCTGGCCCCGATGCCCGCGCCCGTCGACGCGGCCGGCGAGAAGACCTTCGGCGTCTTCCGGACGGTCAAGCGGGCCCTGGAGGTGTTCGGGCCCGAGGTCATCGAGTCGTACATCATCTCGATGTGCCAGGGCGCCGACGACGTCTTCGCGGCGGCGGTGCTGGCCCGCGAGGCCGGCCTGATCGACCTGCACGCCGGCTGGGCGAAGATCGGCATCGTGCCGCTCCTTGAGACGACGGACGAGCTCAAGGCCGCCGACTCCATCCTCGAGGACATGCTCGCCGACCCGTCCTACCGGCGCCTGGTCGCCCTCAGGGGCGACGTGCAGGAGGTCATGCTCGGCTACTCCGACTCCTCGAAGTTCGGCGGCATCACCACCTCGCAGTGGGAGATCCACCGCGCCCAGCGCCGCCTGCGTGACGTCGCCCACCGCTACGGCGTACGGCTGCGCCTCTTCCACGGCCGCGGCGGCACCGTCGGCCGTGGCGGCGGCCCCACCCACGACGCGATCCTCGCCCAGCCCTGGGGCACCCTGGAGGGCGAGATCAAGGTGACCGAGCAGGGCGAGGTCATCTCCGACAAGTACCTGATCCCGTCGCTGGCCAGGGAGAACCTGGAGCTGACCGTGGCCGCGACCCTGCAGGCCTCCGCCCTGCACACCGCGCCCCGCCAGTCCGGGGAGGCGCTGGCCCGCTGGGACGCGGCGATGGACGTGGTCAGCGACGCGGCGCACGCGGCGTACCGCAGGCTGGTGGAGGACCCGGACCTCCCGGCGTACTTCTTCGCCTCCACGCCGGTCGACCAGCTCGCCGACCTGCACCTGGGGTCGAGGCCGTCCCGCCGCCCCGACTCGGGCGCGGGCCTGGACGGACTGCGGGCCATCCCGTGGGTGTTCGGCTGGACCCAGTCCCGGCAGATCGTCCCCGGCTGGTTCGGCGTCGGCTCCGGCCTGAAGGCGCTGCGCGAGGCGGGCCTGGACACCGTGCTCGACGAGATGTACGAGCAGTGGCACTTCTTCCGCAACTTCGTCTCCAACGTCGAGATGACGCTGGCCAAGACGGACCTGCGGATCGCCGGGCACTACGTCGACACCCTCGTCCCCGACGAGCTGAAGCACGTCTTCGACGCCATCCGCGCCGAGCACGAACTGACCGTGCGGGAGATCCTCCGCGTCACCGGCGAGGACGAACTTCTCGACGCCCAGCCCGTCCTGAAGCAGACCTTCACCATCCGCGACGCCTACCTGGACCCCATCTCCTACCTCCAGGTGGCCCTCCTGAAGCGCCAGCGCGACGCCGCGGCCGCGGGCGCCGAGCCCGACCCGCTGCTGGCGCGGGCCCTGCTGCTGACGGTCAACGGCGTCGCCGCCGGCCTGCGCAACACCGGCTGACCGGCCCGGACACGACGGTGCCCCCGTGCTGTACGAGCACGGGGGCACCGCCGGTTGTGCTACGGCCGTCAGCCCTGGCTTGCCTTCCGGCGCCGGAAGACCAGGTAACCGCCGGCGGCGAGCAGCGCGGCGGCGGCGCCGGAGAGCAGGCCCACCGGGGCACCGTTGCCGGTCTCGGCGAGATCGCCCTCGGCGGTGCCACCCTGGGCGGACGGCGAGGAGGACGCGGCGGGAGCGGCACCCTCCTCGGCGGACGCGCTCGGGGAGGCAGCCGGAGCCTCGGTGCCCTCGACCGTCTCCGACGGCGTGGCGGACGGCGTCGTGACGTCGCTCTCCTCCTCGCAGTCCGTCCAGAACACCTTGTGCTTGGCCGAGCCGTGCTCGCCGTCGAAGTTCCAGAACAGCTTGTAGTGCCCGTCGGGCAGCGACAGGTCGTCCGTACGGCCGTGACCGTCGGCGTCGAGGGTGAGGGCGCCGGCCTTCACCGTCTCGCCCTTGGTGGCGGCGGTCGGGGCCCAGGCCTCGATGTGCCAGTCGATCTGCTGGCCGGCGTCGAAGCCGAAGGCGTCCAGGTAGAACGTGCAGACGTGCGGCTCGTTCTTGCGGAGCTCCTCGCCGGTGGTGGAGTCGTGGATCTTGACGGTGCCGTTGTCGCCCGGGGCGGTCGCGTGGGCGACGGCCGGGGAGGCAAGGAGAGCAGCCGCGGCGACGGCGGACAGGGCGCCGGCGCGAGTGAGGGTACGCATGGGGCAGTCCATCTTCGAGAAACCAATGGGGAAGATGTGGAGGGGGCGGCTCAGCCTCCAGCCCGGCCCGCCGGCAGAACAAGCACGAACAGGCAACGCTCAGATCCTTCACAGACGTGGAGGTCGGCGATGCCGGCCCAGATCCCTCAGATCGCTCAGATCGCTCAGATCCCTCAGATCACGAGAAAAGCCGCCGTGATCAGCGCGAACCCCGACCCGGCCATGACCCACGCCGCCCGCGTCCGCCCCAGCCCGCCCGCGACCACCACCGACGCGAGCAGCAGCGCCCCGCCCAGCGGCACCCAGGAGTAGAGGATCCCGGCGGGACCGGACCGGACGACCTCGCTGTTGCCGGGTTTCATCACGACGGTGTACGTCTCGCCGTCCGCCACGGCGGCCGAGTTCTCGATCACGACCCGCTCCCGGGCCTGCGACCCCGCGGAGATCGGCGTGTAGGGCCCGGTGCAGGTGTCCGCACCGCACCCCGTCACCTCGATGGTCCCGCTCTCCCGCCCCTTGGTGAGCATCACGTACTGGGCGGAACTCCAGGACGCCCACACCCCCGCGATCAGGATCAGCGCGGCGACGACCCCCATCGCCGCGAGCCGCCCGAACCGCAGCACCGTGAACGCGCCCTGAGTGGAGACGACGGCAGTAGGCATGGCCGCGATCCTTGGCCATTGCCTTGCCCAAAGTCAATCTCGGCCGGACGGGAACCGGGGACAGGGGAGTCCAACGTTCTTAAGGTGAAGGGGAGATGGGATCCGGGCAACACGAGGGGGGAGCGGGATGACCGCGCTGCTGTTCGTCCACGGGACCGGCGTGCGCCGTGAAGCGTACGACGGGACGCTGGGCCTGCTGCGGGAGGGCCTCGCGCGCGTCGATGCGCAGCTGCGGGTCGAGGAGTGCTACTGGGGCGACATCTTCGGCGTCCCCTCCGGAGTGGGCGGCGCCGCACTGCCCGGCGCCGTCCCGGCCACCGAACTGGACACCACCACCGCCACCGACCTCAGCGAGACCGACCAGGACGCCGTGCTGTGGGGCCGCCTCTACGAGGACCCGTGGCTGGCGCTGCGCGCCCCCGACGACCCCGACGACAGGGGGCGGCCCGCCCTCGGCGAACGCATGGGCCCCGAGGTCGAGGCCCGCGGCCGCACCCTCGCCCAGGCGGCCGAACTCCCCGCCGACCTACGGCCGTTCCTCCCGGACGAGCAGGCCCGCGCCGAGTTCGGCGCCGCCCTGACAGCCGTACTCGACAGCCCGG
Source organism: Streptomyces sp. KR55 (assembly GCF_052245645.1). Classification (NCBI taxonomy): domain Bacteria; kingdom Bacillati; phylum Actinomycetota; class Actinomycetes; order Kitasatosporales; family Streptomycetaceae; genus Streptomyces; species Streptomyces sp. KR55. The sequence continues at coordinate 17,251 of NZ_JBQQCE010000043.1, forward strand.
CCGGCCGTCACGCCCTCACCCACGGCGCCGGCCGCGGCCGGCTGCCCCTCGCCATCGCCACCGCCACCGTCGCCTCCCACCTCGGCGGCATCCTCCAGCGCGGCCTGCCGCTGCCCTGGACACCGCAGGAACGCGACGACGTCGTCGGCATCGTCACCCGCGAACTCGGCGGCGAGGCCCGCGGCGTGGGCCGCCACATCTTCCGTACGTCCCTCTGGGCCGCCCAGCGGCTCGGCGTCATGCGGCTCGCCGACCGGCACCGCGCCGACCTCATGACCAAGGCCCACCCACAGGCCGGCGACGTCCTGAAGTACCTCGCCCGCGGCGACGGACTGCGCGCCGTCATCCGACAGCGCGTCGCCGAGACCGCCGACGCCCACGGCCCCGTCGTCCTCCTCGCCCACAGCCTCGGCGGGATCGCCGCCGTCGACCTGCTCGCCCTCGAGCACCTCAGCGGCGTACGCCACCTCGTCACCGTCGGCTCCCAGGCCGCCCACCTGCACGAGATCGGTGCGCTGCCCGGCCTCGCCCCCGGCAAACCCCTGCCCGAGCACTTCCCCACGTGGACCAACATCTACGACCGGCGCGACCTGCTCGGCTTCGCCGCCGCACCCGTCTTCCCCGACCCCCGCGTCCAGGACCGGGAGTTCAGCTCCGGCCAGCCCTTCATCGCCTCCCACAGCGCGTACTTCCGCAACCCCGACGTCCACACCTTCCTCGCCGGCCTCCTGCGGGACGTACCGTGACGGCACTGCCCCGAGGCGCCCTACCGGAGAACACGTTCGCCGTCCTCGTCGGCGTCGAGGAGTACGAGTCCTCGTCCTTCCCCACCCTCAAGGGCGCCGCCGCCGACGCCCTCCGCCACGCCGAATGGCTGTGCCGGAGCGGGGTGCCGCCCGCCCAGATCCGGCTGTGCGTGTCACCCGACCACAGCCCCGACGTCCAGAACGCCGCCCGCCGCCTCGACCTCACCGTCCGGCCCGCCCACCAGGCCGGCGTCGAAGAACTGCTGAAGACCGAAGTGCCGCAGTGGGAAGGCGACCTGCTGTGGCTCGCCTGGTCCGGACACGGCGTCACCGACCCCCGCACCCGCGAACTCCTGCTGCCCTTCGGCGACGGCACCGACTACGCCGAACAGACCCTCGCCGCCACCAGCCTCCAGGACACCCTCCTCCACCACCCGCACTACCAGCACATCCCGAAAAAGATCTTCTTCATCGACACCTGCCGCCTGCACGAACGGGTCGCCGAACACTACGGCGTCCTCAAACTCCCCGCCGCCCCCCACGCCACCACCGACACCCGACTCTCCGTCCTCTACGCCACCCAGGACGACGACTACGCCGCCAACGGCCGCCTCGGCTTCACCCAGGCCCTCCTCGACGAACTCGACGACCCACCCAGCCCCTGGCCCCCGGACGTCGACACCCTCGCCACCACCGTCCAGAAACGACTCGAACGCACCGGAGCCGGCACCCAACGCCTCCAACTGCACGTACGCAACTGGCAAGGCCACCGCCGCGACTACGAGATCGGCGACCGCCGCGACCGCCCCGCCTGGCTGCGCACCCACGCCAAAATGCTCACCAGGCTCGACAGCAGCTACCACAACGACCACCTGCCCTACGTCACCCCCCAAGGAGCCGCACACCGGCCGGAAACCCTCCTCGCCCGGCTCGAGAAGAACATCGACCCCGACACCGGGCTGCTCCTCGTCGGAGTCGCCGGCGCCGGCAAAACCCGCACCTGCCTCGAAGTCGCCGGCCTCGCCGCCACCCGACGCTGGACCGTCCTCCACGTCAGCCCCGACACCGACCTGACCGAACCCGTCCTCACCGAGCAGATCCGCCACGAGATCGACCACCGCCCAGGCCGCCCCATCCTGCTCGTCCTCGACTACCTCGACCGCTACAACCAGCTCGACCTGAAAGAACTCGCCGCAGGACTACGCGGCGAAACCGGCGCCGGCGCACGCGTCGCCTGCCTGGCCGCCGTCCGCCCCGGAGCCCTGCAAAGCGTCCTCGACCGCGGCAGCGCCGACCTGTTCACCCCCATCGACATCGACAAGGACGAACAGCACCAGAAAAACATCACCCAGGCGATCTTCACCTCCTTCGCCAAGGAGCCCCTCGACACCTGGGGATTCGACGAGATGGCCGACATCTGCACCACCCGCCCCGGCATGGCCCGCCTCCTCGCCATCGCCGTCGACAAACGCTTCCAGCAGATGAAGGCCAACGGCGACGACGTCTCCAGCCCACCGGCATCCATGCCCCGCGACGGCCTCGTCGGCTGGCTCCGCCGCCGCACCCAGGAAGACCTGCCCGCCGACGGCCCCGACCGCACCCTCCTGCACGCCGCCACCGTCACCGCCCTCAGCTGCCCCCACCCCCGCCCCACCGTCGAACAGACCGTCGACCGCTACCTCGCACAACACGCCCCCGGCGACCGCGCCGCCGACACCCTCGCCGAACTCGAAGCCATCGGCTGGCTACGACACGACACCGACGACACCGTCGACCTCGTCCACGACAGCGTCACCGACGCCTTCCTCGACCGAGCCTGCCGCAGCCCCCGCTCCACCCTCGACTCAAGCGCACTCCGCGCCTTCCTCGACGCCCTCCTCGGCAACCTCCACACCTACCGCCAGAGCATCGCCCACCTCGGCCGCTTCGCCGCCGACCTCTCCGAACACGACAACGTCGCCCACCGCCTCCCCAGCGAATGCGCCACCTGGCTACGCGAACGCAAGCAGACCGTCCTCACCACCCTCCTCACCGAACCCCGCGAAGGCCTGCGCACCCTCGTCGCCATGGTCTCCGCCCCACCCTGGCGGCAAGCCGTCATCGACACCTGGACCGACCTCGCCCAACCCTGGATCGACGCCACCACCCCCACCGACCCGGCAGCCGTCCGCATCCTCCTCATCGACGCCGTCCGCAACCGCCCCGGACCCCTCCCCGACGTCCTCCTCGACGCCGCCCGCACCTGGCTCGACCAGCACACCACCACCGACATCAACTCCCTCGCCCTCATCACCGCCCTCCTGCGCTCACCCGGCCTCCACCACGACAACCCCGCACACCGCACCCACCGCACCCACCTCGAAGAACGCGCCCAGACCTGGCTGCGCCAATACGGCAGACGCCGCGACGGCCTCGCCCGCCACCCCCTCCAAGTCCTGCTGCGCGCACCCGAATGCGGCCCCGCCGTCCTACGGCCCGCCGCCATCACCGCCCTCGCCCTCGTCTCCCGCACCCCCCGCAAACGCGAGAACGAATGGCTCCTCTCCGCCCTGCTCCGCTCCACCCACCTGCCCGACGAAGCCTGGCCCCGCCTCGCCGAAACCACCCGGACCTGGCTCGCCGAACACGTCCCCCTGCGCTCAGCCACCTACGTCATCGACCGGGCACTCGAACAGCCCGCCATCCCCACCCCGAAAGCACAACAGATCGCCGACCTCGCCCTCACCTGGCTCACCCACAACAAAGAGGACGAAGCCGCCGACTTCGTCCTCTCCGCACTCCTCAAACGCGAAGGCCTCACCGACCCCACCGTCCGACAGGCCATCACCCACATCCACGCCTGGCCCACCTGGCGCAAAACAGCCCTCCGCGCCTCCTTCGTCCTCGCCCCCCTCCTCCACGAAAGCTGCGCCAGAACCGCCCCCGGCCTCACCCCCACCAGCGTCGGCCTCGCACTCCAATGGCTCACCGAGCACGAAACCAAACCACAGGCCGGCTTCGTCCTCGCCCCCCTCCTCCGACTGCGCGACCCCGCCACCCACGACCAGGACGCCGCCACCGTCAAACAACTGGCGATCAACGCCGCCCTGCGCTGGCTCGACCCCGACCGCCCCTGGGACCGGCGCCTGATCGGCTCACTCCTCGCCCAAGGGCCCCACATGAGCCCCGACCAGCGCAACAAAGCCGCCGCCGCAGCCGTACACCGCATGCAAGCCGGCCTACAGGACACCGCCCCCGACGCCGACCAGCACACCAGGCCCGGCACCCACCTCGACGACAGCTTCGTCCACCGCGAACTCCTCGAAATGGAAGGCCTTCCCCCCGGACTCCAGAACCCCGCCTTCACCCACGCCCTGACCTGGCTCGACCTCCACGGCGACGAAGCAAGGGCCACCTTCGTCATCGCCCCACTCCTCTACCGAACCACCACCTGCCACGCCGACCCACAACTCAACGCCGCCGCCCACCACGCACTGCGCTGGCTCAACACCCACGCCCCCGCCAAAGAAGCCGACTACGTCCTCAGAAACCTCCTCGTCGCCCCCGCAACCCCAGCCGGCGACCTCGAACCCCACACCGTCGTCCACCGCACCATCGACCACGCCCTGACCTGGCTCGCCGCACACGGCAACGACTCCGTCATCGACTGCATCAACGGCACCGCCACCTGGGGCGCATCCGTACTCGGCCACGTCCTCGACCGCAAGGACGACCTCACCACCGACCAGGCCGCCACCCTGCTCGACATCATCACCAGCCACCTCGGACAACACCCCCGCACCCCCGACACCGCCCACGAGGAGAACCACCTGCTGCGCCGGCTCCTCCGCTTCCCCCTCACAACCCCGCCCGCCGAAGCCCGCATCACCCGCTGGGCACTCGACCGACTCGGCCCCGAGCCCCACCTGCCCGGCGACGACCTGACCATCAGCGCCCTCCTGCGCCGCCTCAACAGAACCGACGCCGACGAACCCGAAGCGGTCCGCTCCGCACTCCACTGGTTCGCCACCCAGCCACCGAAACCGGAGGACTGCTACCTCCTCAGCCGTCTCCTCGAAGTCCCCCACCTCGAACCCCGCGCACGCCGGACCACCGAACAGCACGCAGCCAACTGGCTCAAGGACTACGGCACCACGCCCGAAGCCTCCTTCGTCCTGGCCGGCCTGCTGATCTCCGCCCGCACCACCGGCACCCCGGACCCCGACCTCGTCCACGCCGCCCACGACTGGCTGACCCGCCACCCAGACCTGGAAAGCGCCCCACACGTCCGCGCCGCCCTCGACACCGACAGCCCCCCGCAACGGCCACCCAGCCCCGACGACCACCAGGAACTGACCAGCAGAAGCTGACGATCAGCAGCCGACCGTCAGAAGCCGGCCGTCAGGAGTTGTACGTCCCCTGCGCCCGCTCCAACCCCTCGATCACCAGACACTCCACCGCATCCGCCGCCCGGTCCACGAAGTAGTCCAGCTCCTTACGCTCCGCGGACGAAAAATCCTTCAACACAAAATCCGCGACCTGCTGACGACCCGGCGGACGCCCGATCCCGAACCGCACCCGGTGATAGTCCGACCCCATCACCTTCGTCATCGACTTCAGACCGTTGTGCCCGTTGTCACCACCCCCCAGCTTCAACCGCAACGTCCCGTAATCGATGTCCAGCTCGTCATGCACCGCCACGACATTCGCCACCGGCACCTTGTAGAAATCACGCAGCGCATTCACCGGACCACCCGACAGGTTCATGTACGACATCGGCTTCGCCAGCACCACCCGACGGCTCCCCGGCCCCGGCGGACCGATCCGGCCCTCCACAACCTGCGCCTGCGCCTTCCCCGCCCGCTTGAACCTGCCCCCGATCCGCTCCGCCAGCAGATCAGCCACCATGAACCCCACGTTGTGCCGGTTCATGGCGTACTCCGGCCCGGGATTCCCCAGCCCCACGATCAGCCAGGGCACACCCGCATCGGTCGTCACGTTCATATCTCCTTGATACGCGCCAGCCGCTGCCCCCACAGGGAACAGCGGCTGACAAAACGAGAAAAGTGAGGATCAGACCTCGGCAGACGCCTCCGCGCCCTCACCCTCGACGGCCTCCGCACCCTCCGGAGCCTCCTCGGCCTGCGCGGCCAGCACCTGCAGAACAACCGCGTCCTCGTCGACGGCCAGCGTCACACCGTTCGGAAGGGTGATGTCCTTCGCGTGGATCGAGGCACCGGCCTGCAGACCCTCCACCGACACCGTGACGGCCTCGGGGATGTGGGTGGCCTCGGCCTCGACCGGCAGCGCGTTCAGCACGTGCTCCAGCAGGTTGCCGCCCGGAGCCAGCTCACCCTCGGTCTGCACCGGAATCTCGACGTTGACCTTCTCGCCACGCTTCACCAGCAGCAGGTCGACGTGCTCCAGGAAACCCTTCAGCGGGTCGCGCTGCACCGACTTCGGAATCGCCAGCTCGTTGCTCTTGCCGTCGATGTCCAGCGAAATCAGAACATTCGGCGTACGCAGCGCCAGCAGCAGGTCGTGACCCGGGAAGGTCAGGTGCAGCGGCTGCGAACCGTGGCCGTACAGCACACCGGGAACCTTGTTGTCACGGCGGATACGGCGGGCGGCACCCTTGCCGAACTCCTTGCGCGTTTCGACGCTGAGCTTAACCTCGGACATGATCACTCCTCGTAGAGGTCAGAAACGGACGGGGTCACCCGGCCACGAACGGCCTGCTACGAAGAGCGCGTCGATAACGGACCGCCGTACCCCGTCCCAGAACGGACCACGGCCTCCCTCGCCGAGCAACTGCAACAGAATACTCGCCGAGGAAGGCCGTAGTGAAATTGATCAGATGTGAGAGGTCTACTGCTCGTCGAACAGGCTCGTCACCGAACCGTCCTCGAACACCTCACGCACCGCACGCGCGATCGTCGGCGCGATCGACAGCACCGTGATCTTGTCCAGGTCCCCGCTCAACTCACCCGGCGTGGGCAGCGTGTTCGTGAACACGAACTCGCTCACCCGGGAGTTCTTCAGCCGATCCGCCGCCGGACCCGACAGCACACCGTGCGTCGCGGTCACGATCACGTCCTCCGCACCGTGCGCGAACAACGCGTCGGCCGCCGCGCAGATCGTGCCACCGGTGTCGATCATGTCGTCCACCAGCACACAGACCCGACCCCGGACCTCACCGACCACCTCGTGAACCGTCACCTGGTTCGCGACGTCCTTGTCACGCCGCTTGTGCACGATCGCCAACGGCGCGCCGAGACGGTCGCACCAGCGGTCGGCGACCCGCACGCGGCCGGCGTCCGGGGAAACCACCGTCAGCTTCTCCCGGTCCACCTTCGCGCCCACATAGTCCGCGAGCAGCGGCAGGGCGAACAGGTGGTCCACCGGACCGTCGAAAAAGCCCTGAATCTGATCCGTGTGCAGATCCACCGTCAGGATCCGGTCCGCACCCGCCGTCTTCATCAGGTCCGCGATCAGACGCGCCGAGATCGGTTCACGACCCCGGTGCTTCTTGTCCTGCCGCGCGTAACCGTAGAAGGGCACGATGACCGTGATGGAGCGGGCCGACGCACGCTTCAGCGCATCGATCATGATCAACTGCTCCATGATCCACTGATTGATCGGAGCCGTGTGGCTCTGGATCACGAAGCAGTCCGCACCACGCGCCGACTCCTGGTAACGGACATAGATCTCACCGTTGGCGAAGTCGAAGGCCTTCGTCGGGACAACCCCGACACCCAGCTGGTGGGCGACCTCCTCGGCAAGCTCGGGGTGGGCGCGGCCGGAGAAGAACATCAACTTCTTCTCGCCGGTCGTCTTGATCCCGGTCACAGCACTGTCTCCTCAGAGGTGTCTCAGCTGGGTGTTGACACGACGTCTCAACTGGACGAAAGGCGTCGTCTCAGCTGGTGGGGTGCGGGTGTGCACTTATCACGGTACGCCGTCCCAGACGCACCTGTTTCCGGTCAGCCCTCGCCTTCCGGCTTCCGGGACGCCGCCTCGGCCGCCTTCGCCGACGCACTCCCCGGACGCTTACGAGCCACCCAACCCTCGATATTCCGCTGCTGACCACGGGCCACAGCCAACGAACCGGGCGGCACATCCTTCGTGATCACGGACCCGGCAGCGGTATACGCACCATCCCCGACCGTGACAGGCGCCACAAACATGTTGTCCGATCCGGTCTTGCAGTGCGACCCGACGGTCGTGTGGTGCTTGCTCTCCCCGTCGTAGTTCACAAACACACTCGCAGCACCGATGTTCGTGTACTCACCGATCTTCGCGTCCCCGACGTACGAGAGATGCGGCACCTTCGAGCCCTCACCGATCGAGGCGTTCTTCGTCTCGACGTACGTACCGATCTTGCCCTTCGCGCCGAGACGGGTACCGGGACGGAGATAGGCATACGGCCCCACAGTCGCGTTCGGCCCCACCTGCGCACCGTCGGCCACGGTGTTGTCCACCCGGGCACCGGCATCGACACGCGTGTCCTTGAGCCGGCTGTTCGGCCCCACTTCCGCGCCCTCGCCCAGGTGCGTGGAACCCTGCAACTGGGTGCCCGGGTGGACGACCGCGTCCTGCTCGAAGGTGACAGTGACGTCGATCCAGGTGGTCGCGGGGTCGACGACGGTGACGCCGTCGAGCATGGCGCGGGTGAGGAGCCGGTCGTTGAGAATGCGACGCGCCTCGGCGAGCTGCACACGGTTGTTGATACCGGCGATCTCACGATGATCGCCGGCCACGGAGGCACCGACGCGGTGACCGGCCTCGCGGAGAATCCCGAGGACGTCGGTCAGGTACTCCTCGCCCTGGCTGTTGTCGGTACGGACCTTCCCGAGAGCGTCCGCGAGCAACTGCCCGTCGAAGGCGAAGACGCCGGAGTTGATCTCACGGATCGCCCGCTGGGCGTCGGTGGCGTCCTTGTGCTCGACGATCGCCGTCACGGCACCGGACACGTCATCCCGGACGATCCGTCCATAACCGGTCGCGTCCGGCACCTCGGCAGTCAGCACGGTGACGGCGTTCCCGTCCTGCTCATGAGTCGTGGCGAGCTGCTTGAGCGTCTCGCCGGTGAGCAGGGGAGTGTCACCGCAGACGACCACGACGGTCCCCTCGACGACGCCGCCCAGCTCCTCCAGGCCCATCCGGACGGCATGACCGGTGCCGTTCTGCTCCGCCTGGACAGCGGTGCGTACGTCCGGGGCGACCTTGGCGAGATGCTCGGTGACCTTCTCCCGGGCGTGCCCGACGACCACGACGAGGTTCTCCGGCGCCAACTCGCCGGCAGCGGCGAGCACATGGCCCACGAGACTGCGGCCGCAGATCTCGTGCAGGACCTTCGGTGTGGCCGATTTCATACGGGTGCCCTCACCCGCTGCGAGTACGACGACGGCTGCCGGGCGAATGGCGCTCACGGGATGCCCTTCGGCTGTGGAGGGGGTGGGGTGGACATCCGCAGGATACCGGGGTGTTTGGTGGGGGACATGGGAGCGGGCCCTGACTTGGCAGTCAGGGCCCGAACCGGGGTCTTGTGTGCTGCGGCTCCCCCGCAAGGATTCGAACCTTGTCCTGCTGGTACCAAAAACCAGTGTGCTGCCAGTTACACCACGGGGGACAGCGCTTCAGACCTTACCGGAGACGTGCCTGAGCCTCGGCCACGATTCCGTTCCACCAGCCCTCGATGCGGTTGTACAGGCCCGCGCTTCTTGCCACTCCGATGACGAGACAGCCGTGATAGTCCTTGCCGGTGTTCTTGCGGACGGTCTTCGGGTTGTGCTTCTTGAGCGTCGGCTTCGCGAAGACTGAGACGTCGACGTCGGCGATCTCTGCCCAGTAACGGTGCGCTTCGTCGACGTCTGCGGACTCGTGGATGAGTACGCGGAAGCGCAGGCGCTCCCGATCCACGTCCAGCAGGTCGAGCCAGGCCAGGTACACCTGGATCACGCCGGGATCGCTGTTGACGAAGATGGCGCGCTCGCGTCGGTCGTACGGCTTGCTCTTGGAGCCCTCGGCCCAGTACAGCGCGACCCCTGCCATGAACAGGTCGCGGTCCGCCAGCTCCCCGATCTCCTGGTGCGCTGCGAACTTGGTCCTCTTGCGTTCCTCGTCCTCTGCTGCGCGGCGCCTTGCCAACCCTTCCCGCATGAGGGCTCGCTGTTCTTCGGGCGTGTAGCGCGGCTCAGGCTTCGGCAGGTCCCGTACCCAGAGTGACACCGAACTCCTGAAGCACCCCAGTTCCGCCTCGATCTGGTCGTACGTCCACCCCTGAAGTCGCAGTTCCCGTGCCTTCGCTCGCAGATCGTCCTTCGCGTTCGGTCGCTTCGTCCACTCCGGCGGCGGTTCCCCCTTCACCAGCTGGTTGAGGATGTCGTTGTTGAAGACCTTCAGCTCGTCGCGGATCTGCCGAAGGCTGTAGCCCTCGCGTCGCAAGGCGACCGCCCGCTCCCGCAGCCCCTCGAAGTCCGCGTACTTGCCATGTGAATGTGCCATGTACATACCGTCCGGTCGGAATGCGTCGTTCCGGGGTCGAACGGGTGTGGTTCAGCAGTTCGAGGGATACCGGCCGGTTTCGCTGTTATTCGATTACGGAGTGTGGTGTGAGTCGGTCGTTGAAACTCGCCGGAAAAGCGCATGCCCCCGCCCGTAGGCTGGAGGCATGACCACGACGGGGGAAGAGGACAAAGGTGACATCAGGGTCTTGACCGGGCCCTGGTGGTGGGCCAGATGGCGTAGCGCGGTGCTCGACGGGTGCCTTGCGTTGGTGTCCGCGGTGGAGTGTGCGGCCGAGGGGATTCCGTTTGCGCGGGATGCGGGGATTCCGCTGGCTGTGGGTGTGGTGTTCGGCGCGGCGGCGGGTTCGACGCTGCTGTTGCGTCGGATGTGGCCGATTGTCGTCGTGCTGGTGTCGGTGGCGATTGCGCCGGCGCAGATGGGTTTTCTGCTGACGGTGGTCGGTCTGTACACGCTGGCGGCGTCGGAGCTGCCGCGCCGGATCATCGGGTCGTTGGCGGGGATGTCGCTGCTGGGGACGTTGGTGGTGACGTTCGTGCGGGCGCAGCGGGACATGACGAATGGCGAGTTGGATATGGGGGACTGGTTCGTCCCCTTTATCTCCATTACCGCGTCTGTTGGTGTGACTGCGCCGCCGTTGTTGCTGGGTCTGTATGTGGGTGCTCGGCGTCGGCTGATGGAGAGTCTTCGGGAGCGGGCGGACAGCCTTGAGCGGGAGCTTCAGTTGCTCGCGGAGCGGGCGGAGGAGCGGGCCGAGTGGGCGAGGAACGAGGAGCGGACTCGGATCGCGCGGGAGATGCATGACGTCGTCGCGCATCGGGTGAGTCTGATGGTGGTGCATGCGGCGGCGCTTCAGGCGGTGGCTCGGAAGGATCCCGAGAAGGCGGTGAAGAATGCGGCGCTGGTGGGGGACATGGGGCGGCAGGCGTTGACCGAGTTGCGGGAGATGCTGGGGGTGCTGCGCAGTGGGGATGGTGCGGGGGTGGCGCGGGAGCGTGCGGAGGCGGTGCCGTTGGCGGCGGTGAGGGTTGCGGCGGCTGCGGCGGCTTCGCGTGCGGCGGATGAGGAGGGCGGTTCCGCGGACGGGCCGTGTCTGTCGGAGCTGGATGAGTTGATCGGGCAGTCGGCTGCTGCGGGGATGGTGGTCGATCTGTCGGTGGAGGGGGAGGTGCGGTCGTATGCGCCGGAGGTGGAGCGGACCGCGTATCGCGTGGTGCAGGAGGCGTTGACGAACGTGCACAAGCATGCGGCGGGCGCGAAGACGTATGTGCGGTTGGCGCATCGGGCGTCGGAGATCGCGATGCAGGTGGAGAACGAGCCGCCGTCGGAGGTGTCGTCGGCGCGGTTGCCGTCCGGGGGGAACGGGCTGGTGGGGATGAAGGAGCGGGTTTCGGCGTTGGGTGGGGTGTTTGTGTCGGGGCCGACGGATGCGGGGGGTTTTCGGGTGTCGGCGGTGATTCCGGCGTCGTAGGCCTGTCGGGGGTCTGTCGTAGGCCTGTCGTGGGCCGTGGGTGTCAGCCTGCGGTGAGGCGTACGGGTTCTGTGCCGGAGATGAGGCCGGTGAGGGCCTGGTCGATGGTGGGGCCCAGGTACCAGTCACCGGTGTGGTCGAGGGCGTAGATGCGGCCTTCGGTGTCGATGGCGAGGATGGTCTGGGTGTCGGGTTCGGCACCGAGGGGGCTGACGTCGGTGTCGAGGGCGCGGCCGAGGTCGGCGAGGGTGCGGGCCATGTGGAGGCCGTGCAGGGGGTCGAGGTGGAGGGTTGCGGGGGCGATCTGGCGGCCGGGTCCGGTGGGGGTGATGTGGAGGCTGCCGAATTCGGCCCAGGCTTCGACGGCGGCGGGGAAGACGGCGTGGCGGTGGCCGGCGGGTGAGGTGTGTTCGCGGAGGGTGTCGGCCCAGATTTCGGCTTGTTTGATGTCCCAGCGTCCGGGTTGCCAGCCGGCGGCGCGCAGGGCGGCGTCGACGGGTACGGCGAAGCGTGTGGTGGAGGTGCGGTCGGCGTGCATCTGCCCTCTATCTATCTTGCGTTTGTTCGGGGTGGGGTCAGGCGTCGGTCGCGGTGGGGTCGATGATGCGGACGCCGAAGTGGGCGCTGAGGGCGGTGCAGGCGCGGCAGGGGGTGGCGAAGCTGCCGTGGAGGGGGTCGCCGTCTTCGCGGATGCGGCGGGCGGTGAGTTTGGCCTGTTTGAGGGCTTTGCGGGCTTCGCCGTTGGTCATGGGTCTGCGGGCGGCGCGTTTGCTGCGGGCGGCGTCGGCGTTGGCGATGTGCCGGGAGATGAGGATGGTTTCGGCACAGCGGCCGGTGAAGCGGTCGCGTTGGGCGCTGGTGAGGGTGTCGAGGAAGTCCTGTACGAGTGGGTGGAGGGTGGGGGGCTGGTCGCCGCGGGCGGCGGTGCCGGTGAGGGTGGCGCCGCGGACGGAGAGGGCGGCGGCGACGGTGGGGAGTATGCCGTCGCGGCGGTGGCGGAGGGTGGGTGCCTGGTGGGTTTCGGTGGCGCTCCAGCCGATGCGGGGGTCGCCGGATGTGCTGGTGTGTGGTCCCGTTTGCGTCGTGTTCATGATCGTATTTCCCCTCCCGTGCATCCCCCCGGCGGACACAGAGTGCCAAATGCCGTGGCTGGTGCGGAAGCTGGGGCGCTGCGACACGCCCGTGTTCGGGCTGGCTGTCACGGGAGGGTGACGGCTGGTCACGGTGGGCGGAGGGTGGGTTTCCGGTGCTGTGACCGGCGCCGGTGACCGGTTTCGTCGTACCGCATAGGCTGTCGGCACCGCGATGCGCGCGGTCAACGCGTTGGAGAGACAGTCGATACGGGGCGTAGTGGGCCTTAGGGGTTGCTACGGGTCGTACCAGAGTGCCGCAGGGGGCTACCGCCATGACGACAGGTCGGCTCGGGCAGCAAGCCGCGCCGCCGAACGCGGCCTATGCCGGGCAGGTCGTGCATTTCCCGGATCCGGTTCGGGCGGCCCGTCATCCGAGAGGGGTGCGGGTGGATGAGCACGGTTACCCGGACTTCTCGCCCTATGCGCGTGCGGCGGCGGAGATTGCGGAGCCGCCGGAGGGTTTCGGCGTGGACGAGTTGCGGTTGACGGACTACGTGTCGGCGAACGCGGCGCTTGCGGCTTCGGGGCATGAGTTGTGGGACACGGTGCCGTCGGTGGCGACGCCGCACGGCTGGACGTGGCATCACGTGGTGGGGTCGCGGCGGCTTGAGCTGGTGCCGGTCGAGGTGAAGGCGTTGCTGCGGCATCACGGCGGTATCGCGACGGCGGCGGTGGACCAGAACAAGCGGGGGACGCGGCCGTTGCAGGAGACGCGGCCTGCGCATTTCGGGTTGCCGAAGTCGGGCGTGGCGGTGAGTGAGTCGCAGGTGCTGGGGGTCGAGGAGGACCTGGGGTATCGGCTGCCGGGCGCGTACCGGTCGTTTTTGAAGGCGGCGGGTGGGTGTGCGCCGGTGGGGACGGCGCTGGATGCGGAGTTGGGGCTGCTGATCGATCAGCCGTTCTTCACGGTGCGGGACGAGGCGGCGGTCAATGACCTTGTGTATGTGAACAAGTGTCTGCGCGACCATCTGACCAAGGACTATCTGGGTGTTGGCTTTGTGCAGGGCGGGTTGCTGGCCGTGAAGGTGAAGGGTGACCGGATCGGGTCGGTGTGGTTCTGCGCGTACGACGATGCGCGGGATGTGGATCCTGCGTTGCCGCCGGCGGAGCGGGTGGAGCGGTTGTTGTTGCCGTGCGGTGAGGATTTCGACGCGTTCTTGGCGCGGTTGGCGGGTTCTCCACCGGAGTTGGAGACCGTGGCGAATCTGATGGTGGACGGTGGGTTCGCGCATGTGGTGCCCGTCTCTTCGGCCGTGACTGCCGTGGGGGAGTGAGCTGGCGATGGTGACGTTCGCGCAGGCGCAGGAGCGCGCGGAAGAGTGGATCAACGGGGATGTGCCGTCGTACCAGCATCGTGAGGTGCGGGTGCGGGAGTTCGGGCTCGGGTTCGTGGTGTGGGCCGAGGACCGTGCGGACGGGCCGCGTTCGGACGGGGGTGCGCAGCGGCTGGTGATCGCGCGGGACAGCGGTGAGGCGACGCTGTGGCCGTCGCTGCCGGTGGGTGAGGTGATCCGCCGGTACGAGGAGGAGTACGGGGGGCGTGCGGACGCGGCCGCGGATGCGGCGCCGGCTGCTGCGGCTCGGGTGGATCTGAATCAGACGTCGTTCTTGCTGAGTCCGCCGGAGTGGTTGCAGGAGGCGGCGGACAAGTTGGGGATTCCGGAGCGGCGGGCTGGTGCTGGTGCCGGTGCGGCTGCGGGTGCCGGTTCCGTTGATGGTTCCGGTTCGGGTGCTGGTTCCGGTGCTGGTTCTGGGCCCGGCGCCGGTGGGGCCGGCGCGGCTGGTAGTGGTACGGCGTGGCCGGCGGCCGGCGCCGGTAGTGACAGTGAGGCGGGCGCGGGGGCGCGTGCCGAGGCGGCCGGGGTGCCGGGTGCGCCTGCGGGGGCGACTCCGTGGGCCGGGACGGACACCAACGCGGATGCGGGTGAGGACCGTTCCGTGCCGTTGCCGGAGACGGTTTTCGCGCCGCCGTTGAGTGACGCGGACATCGACGAGACGCCGCCCGCGGCGGCGCCGGACGCGAAGACGGCGCTGATGTCGGGCGGCAGCCAGCTTCCGCCGACGGCGGTCGCACCGGCCCTCGACGATGCGCAGGTGCCGGGCGCGCAGGGTTCGCAGGGGGCGGGTGCGCCGGTCGGCGTCCCGCAGGGCAGCACGCCGCCGCCGGGGCCGGGTGCGTCGACTTACGGGTATCCGCAGGGGTCGGGTGCGGGGGCTGTTCCGGGTACGCCGCCTCCGACGCCGGGAGCGGGTACGCCGGCGCCGGGTGGTGCACCGGCGTACGGCTATCCGCAGGCGCCGGGCGCGCCCCAGCCGCCGGCCGCTCCGGGTGGGCCGGCCGGGCAGCCGCTCGCGCCGAGCGCCGGGGACATCGCCGATGCCGCGACGAGCAAGGCGGCGCCTCCGCCACGCCGTGCGCGGGGCGGCGGCGTGACTCCTCCGCCTCCGCCGGGGGCGCCCGGTATTCCGGGCGCGCGGCCTGGGAGCACGCCTCCGCCGCCGGGTACGCCGGGAGCCCCGGGTGGGCCCGGTGCGCCGGCGGGTGGGTATGTGCCGACGCAGCTCGTGTCGGCGATCGGGCCCGACGGTCCTGAGGTGCCTGGCGGTCCGGGTGCGCCGCAGCCGCCGGGTACCCCGACTCCTCCGGGTGCCCAGACTCCGCCCGGGGCTCCGGGTGCGCCGGGCGGTACGCCTCCTGGTGGTGTCCACCACGCCGCCACGGTGCTGGCCAATCCCGCCCAGATGGGCCCGGGTGGAGGCGCGCCGCAGCCTCCGGGCGCCCCTGGTGCGCCGGGCGCGCCGCAGCCGCCCGGCGTCCCGGGCGCGCCGCAGCCTCCCGGCACCCCGGGTACACCGCAGCCCCCCGGCGTGCAGGGCTCCGCAGGCGGCGCGCGAGGTGCCGTGCACCACGCGGAGACCGTGCTGGCCGCACCCCCGGTCGGCGGCCCCGGTGCACCTCCCGTGGGCGGCCCCGGTGTACCTCCGCCGCCAACCCCCGGCGCCCCTGGCGTTCCGGGCGCCCCCGGCATGCCCGCCGGCGCCCCGCACCCGATGCCCCCGGCACCGGGTGCGGTCCCGCCCCCCGGTCAGCCCATGCCCGGCGCGCCTGGTCACCCCGCACCTGGCCAGCCCATGCCCGGTCAGCAGCCGCCGGCGTACGGCTACCCGCAGCCGGGCGGTCAGCCGACCGTGGGTCCCGGTTATCAGGCCGTGCGCGCGGTAGCGCAGCACGGCCTGAT
>NZ_JBQQCE010000430.1:0-8424 GCF_052245645.1 Streptomyces sp. KR55
CCGGGCCAACCGGCCCCAGCTCCTCCGACCGCCACCCCGGTCGTGGACGGCAGGGCTCCGAACGGACTCCTCATCCCGCCCCGCTTCTCCTTCGAACACCTCCTCGGCTCACCCTGCATCGCCCTCCAGCGCAAGCTGCTCCTGCTGCCCGGCGCCGAGTCCCAGGACTACGCCGAGCAGATCGACGACATCCTCGCCCTGCTGGCCGGCACCTACCGCTCGCCCGAGGGCCTCGAGGCGCACGCCGTGCCGGGCGAGGGCGCCGATGTCGAGGTGTGGATCCTGGGCAGCAGCGGCGGACAGAGCGCCGAGGTCGCGGGCGCGCGGGGGCTGCGGTTCGCCGCGAACTACCACGTCAGTCCGGCCACGGTGCTGGAGGCCGTGGACGGCTACCGGGCCCTTTTCCAGCCCTCCGACTTCCTCGACAAGCCCTACGTCAGTGTCTCCGCGGACGTGGTCGTGGCGGAGGACGACGCGAGAGCCCGCGAGCTTGCCACCGGCTATGCGGCCTGGGTCCGCAGCATCCGCACCGCCGAGGGCGCCATCGAGTTCCCGACGCCGGAGCAGGCCCGGGCCCTGGAGTGGAGTGACGAGGACAGGGAGCTGGTGCGCGACCGCGTGGACACGCAGTTCGTCGGCTCACCGGGGCGGGTGGCCGACGGACTGGCGCAGCTCCAGGAGGCCACCGGCGCGGACGAGTTGCTCATCACGACCATCACCCATGACCACGCCGACCGGGTGAGGTCGTACGAGCTGCTCGCGGAGGAGTGGAGCCGGAGGTGAGTGGAAGGCCCGCCCTCGCGCAACGTGGACCACGGCGGGCCTGCTCACCAGCGTGTCCCTTCCCGCATACGGGGATCAGGCCGCCGCGGCGGCCTTGACGGCGTGGGAGACCTGCGCGCGCAGCTCGGCGAACTCGCGGGAGTCGCGCAGTTCCTCGGCGTCGACGTCGCCGCGGGGCAGGCTGATCGGCAGGTCCAGGGCCACGGTCCCCGGGCTTTTGGTCAGCACTACGATGCGAGAGCCGAGGAAGACCGCCTCGTCCGCCGAGTGCGTCACGAACACCGTGGTCCGGCCGGTCCGGTCGGTCACCCGGCGGACGTCCTCCTGAAGCCGCTCCCGGGTCAGCGCGTCCAGCGCCGCGAACGGCTCGTCGAGCAGGAGGAGCGGGTTCTCGGCGGCGAGCGCCCGGGCGATGGCGACGCGCTGTTGCTGGCCGCCGGAGATCTCCCAGACGCGTCGCTTCTCGGTGCCATCGAGGCCGACCCGGGCCAGCAACTCCGCACGGCGCTCGGGCCATTGGGCGCGCTTCACACCCGCGTACCGCAGCGCCAGGTCGATGTTGCCCCGCACGGTCCGCCACGGGAACAGCCGCGGCGTCTGGAACACCACGCCGGCCGCTTCGCCGGGCCGCGGCTCGTTGCCGGAGACCCGCACCGAGCCGTGCGTGGGCTGTTCGAACCCGGCGATCAGCCGCAGCAGCGTGCTCTTGCCGCAGCCGGAGGCGCCTACCAGGACCAGGAACTCCCCGGCCGGGACGGTCAGGTCGACCGGCCCGACGGCGGTGACGGCCTCGCCGCCCCGGCCGTACCGGTGGGTGACGTGGTCGATGCGGACTGATCCGGATCGCGCGGTGCCTGCCCCTTCCGTGGTGTTGATGATCTCACTTGAGGACATCGGACAGCCCCTTCAGATAGAACGCCTCGCGAACGACGTCCTCGGACGGTGCGGCGTCGATCTGCTTCTGGTCGGCCAGGAACCGAGCAGTGTCGGTGACGTAGGTGAGCAGCTCGCCCGGGCTGCCCTCGGTGCCCAGCCAGTCGGCCGAGACCACCTGCTCCGGGGTCAGGAACACCCCCTGCGCGAGCTGCGCCTCGGCGTCCGCGGCGCTGATGTTGAGCTCGGCCGCGACGGCCTCGACCGAGCCGTCGGGGTCGGACTTGAGCAGGCGCAGGGCCTCGGCCTCCGCCTTGCGCCAGGCGTCGATCGCCTGCGGATCCCTGGCGATCAGGTCGTCCGAGACGACGGCCAGGTCGAGGGTCGGTTTGCCCGCCGCGCCGATCTCCTTGCTGCTGGTGAGCTGGGTGCCGGTCTTGCGCAGCTCGTCCAGGGTCGGCAGCCAGACGTAGGCGGCGTCGATGTCACCCCGCTGCCAGGCCGCGAGGATCGGCTGCGGCTGCAGATCGATGAGCTCGACGTCGGACGGCTTCAGGCCGGCTGTCTCCAGCGCCGCCAGCAGACTGTAGTGCGAGGTGGAGGCGAAGGGAGTGGCAATCTTCTTGCCCTTGAGCTCGGCGACGTCGGAGATGCCGGTGGCCTTGCGCGCCACGAGGGCCTCGTTCTCGCCCGCGACGTCGAGGATCCACGCGACCTTGTACGGGATGGGCGAACTGCCGGACACCCCGCGGGCGAACGGGCTGGAGCCCAGCGCGGCGATGTCGAGGGACTTGCCTATGAAGGCCTGGTTGACGCTGGCGCCGGAGTCGAACTTGATCCAGGTGATCTCGTAGTCCGGCAGCGCCTTCTCCAGCAGCTTTCTGTTCTTCACGATCAGGTCGCCGCTGGGGAAGGCGAAGTAGCCGATGCGCAGCCGCTTGGAGCCGCCGGACGACGACGCCTCACTGTCCGAGGAGCAGCCGGTGACGGCCGCGGACACGGCGGCCAGGGCGCCGGCGAGGAGGAGACGGCGGGACGGACCTTGCGGGAGACGGGACATGGCGGAGCCGTTTCTGTGCAGAGAGGAGTGAGGGTTCTATGCGTGACCGCGCCACGGCACGACCGTGCGTTCCAGCCGCAGCAACAGGCCGTCGATGATCAGGCCGGAGACGCCGATGGCGATGATGCCGACCAGCACCACAGGGGTGTTGTTGTAGTTGGCGGCGTCCTTGACCATGCCGCCGATCCCGGGCAGACCGTTGACCAACTCGGCGGCGACGAGCGAGGAGTAGGCCACCCCCACGGCGAGCCGGACTCCGGTGAGCGTCTCCGGCAGAGCGGACGGGACGACGACGTCCCTGACGACGTCCCACCGGGACGCGCCGAGCGCGCGGGCGGCCTCGATCAGGCTCTTCGGCACGGCCACGACGGCCGTGGTGGTGGACACCGCCACGGGCGGGAAGGCGGCCACGGCCAGCAGCGTGACCTTGGGCTCCTCGTTGATGCCCAGCCAGATGATGAGCAGCGAGAAGTACGCCAGCGGCGGCAGCGTCCGCAGGAAGGTGATCCAGGGCTCGAACAGCGAGCGCACCCAGCCGACCGTGCCCATGAGCAGCCCGAACAGCACCCCGAGTGCGATGCCGATACCGGCTCCGATCGCGATGCGCCGCAGGCTGATGCCCAGATGCTCGATGAGGTAGGTGCCGTTGTAGCCGCGTACGCCGTCGTGCGTCGTGGACACGTTGACGAACGCGTCCCACACCTTGGCGGGCGGCGGAACCAGTGTCTCGCTCCACGTCCCGCTCGCCGCCAGCAGCTGCCACAGGACGAGGAACAGCAGGAGCGAGCCGAACGGCAGCGCGACATGGCGCACGCGCGCCCACGCGCCCTGCACCGGCAGGCGAGGTTCGGGCGGCACACCTGCAGGTGACGTAGTGTCATTAGGTTTGGACGGAGCAGGAGTTGTGGACACGGGTCGTCCTTCTTGGGCGCCGGGACGTGAGCTGCTGCCGTCGACAGGCAGGGGAGACCGGCCCCGAGCGACAGTGATGCCGAACGAAGAGGAGAGAGAGCGACCCCTGCAACAGGGGCGCGGCAACCGTCCTGGTGCGGGTGACATCACCGCACGGCAGGGCGCGTAGGAGAAGAGAGAGCTCAGATCAGCAACAACACGAGCCCGGGCGCCGGCACAGGTCGATGACCAGGCGTCGCACCAAGGGCTCGGAAATCATGAGGCCCATTTCTACAGCAGCCGCAGCGCTGCACCAACTGCTGTCCACTCTTCGGAACACGGTCCCGGGACGGCCACTGCGAAGACCGCACGGCAACCCCCTGTCGGACACCCGTGCCATGATCGGAGCCATGCCGCTCGAGATCGTCCCCGCCGATGTCACCGACCTCCACCAGGTGCTGGAGGACCACGCCCGCTACTGGGGCGAGCGGGACCTGCGTGCGCTCCATCAGCCTGTGCTGCTGCGGGAGTTCGGCGCCACATGCATGATCGCCCGCGCCGAGGACGGCATCCGCGGATACCTCTTCGGCTTCGTCACCCCCGAGCAGACCGGGTACGTCCACCTGATCGCCACCCGGGACGACAGCCGCGGCACCGGCCTCGGCCGCCGCCTCTACACGCACTTCACCGAGATCGCCCGTAGCCAGGGAGCGGTCCGCCTCAAGGCGATCACGTCGGTCACCAACAAGGGGTCGATCGCCTTCCATCGCGCGCTCGGCTTCGACGCGCGCGTCGTTGAGGACTAAGACGGTCCCGGCCGGCCGATGGTCGTCTTCACCCGAACCCTGTAACCGGCGTCAGCCGAGCACGCGCAGGAGAGAGCCCAACGACTCCTCCACGCTCCGATCCGCGGTGTCCACCACAGCACGCTCGCGGTGCCACGGCTCGTACTCCCGCTCGACGATCTGTTCCCAACCCGGCAGCGGCAGATCGGGGATGTCGACCGACCGCGAGTCCACACGCCGCCGGTGCTCGACCGGATCCGAGCAGACCACCTCCACCTCGACGCACGGCACACCCGCCCGCACCGCCGCGTCGCGCCACGCGTCCCGAGTCACCGCAAGGGGGTTCACCGACTCGGCGACCACGGACAGTCCCTGCCGCAGATGCTCCTCGGCGAGGGCGTACCCGACGACGTAACCCGCCGGTCCGACGGGATGACGGGCCAGGCCGGAGCGGACCAGCGCCTGCTCGATGGTGTCGACGCGCAGGTGAACCGCGCCGGTGCGGCCGGCCAGGAGACGGGCCAGCGTGGTCTTGCCGGTGGCGGGAAGACCGCTTAGGACGACGAGCATGGGGTTGTCCTTCCGGAGCGCTCCCGCGCGGCACCCTTGACCACCCGCCGGACGGGGCGGGGACCATCCGGGTCGCGTGACGAGCCGGCCACGAACTTGTCATACGCGAGCAGGAATGCCAGCCGTGAGCAAGCCGGTTGCCCGGAATATGACCATCGGATTAGTACTCCCTCACCAGAACCGGATCGACACTACGGTGCAGCTCGCCCGGGAGGCCCACGAGGCCGGACTGCGTTCTGCGTGGTTCGGGCAGACCTTCTCGTACGACTCCCCCTCGCTGGCCGCGATCATCGGCCGCGAAGTGCCCGGGCTGCACGTCGGAACAGCTGCGATCCCCATCTTCGGCCGCCATCCGCTGCTCCTGTCCAGCCAGGCCCAAACAGCCCAAGCGGCCACCGGCGGCCGCTACCATCTCGGGCTCGCGCTCGGCACCAAGCAGCTGACGGAGGCCGGTTTCGGCATCCCGTACGAGCGCCCCATCCGTCTGCTCCGCGAGTTCCTCACAGCCCTGCGCCAACTCGTCGAAACGGGCAGCGCCGACTTCCACGGAGAGCTGCTGACCGCCACCACACCATTGCCGGCGACGGTGCCGGGCGCCGAACCGCCGGTGCCCATCCTGGTCGCCGCCATGGGACCGCAGGCGCTTCGCGTCGCCGGTGAACTTGCGGACGGCATCCTTCCGTACCTGGCCGGCCCGCGCGCGCTCGCCGAGCACATCGTCCCGGCCGTCACCGCCGCGGCCGAGGCGGCGGGCAGGCCGGCGCCGCGCATCGTGGCATTCGTGCCCGGCGTGGTCACCACTGACGCCGAGGCCGTGCGGGAGACCGCGACCGAGGCGCTCGCGTTCTACGAGCGGTTCCCCTCCTACCAGCGGGTCATCGGGCTCTCCGGGGGCACCCGGGCCGCCGACCTGGCCGTGATCGGGGACGAGGAGGCCGTCGCCGCCGAGGTACGGCGGTACCGGGAGGCTGGGGCGACGGAGGTGGTGTTCACCACGACTGACCTGGGTAGTGAGGCCGACCGGCGCCGCACCTGGAAGCTGCTCGGAGAGCTGGCCACTGGCTGAGGCGCCGGAGTGGGCGCTTCTCCAGACCCGCATACGGGTGGTGATCCGCGCAGTTGCCCGGCGTCAGGAACGACAGCGAGCGGATCCGGGGGAGGGGTGAGGTGCTCTCTGCCCGGCCGGCTTCCGCTCGTGGGGGATCTTCTCACCGGCCTCGATCGCGACCGGGAGCCGGTTCTCGGCCGGCGGCAGCGGGCACGTCGCAAAGTCGGTGTAGGCGCACGGCAGGTTGGTGGCACGGTTGAAGTCCAGCACCACGGTGCCGTCGGGCCCGGGTGCGTCGACCTGCAGGGCGCGGTTGGCCGCGTGCGTGGTCACACCGGAGGTCGCGTCGGTGAACAGCACAAGGAGGCCGCCCGGTGTGCTTCCGTTGAAGGCGGTCAGCCCCAGTGTCAGGCCGTTGATCCGGAAGCGGATCCTGCCGGGTGCGTCGTAGACGTGCTGCAGCCCTTCGACGGCGGCGCCCACGGTCGTCGGCCGCGGTTCCGGGAACGGGGTGTACGTGCCGGTGACCATCCACCGCGGGTCCGGCGCATACGCGGGCGTCCCGGTGAACGCGGTGCGCAGCGGATGCTCCGGGTGCCGCGGGCGGATCAGATCGTGGCCGCCGCGCTTGGCGATCTCGATCACGGCATCTCCCCAGACGGAGTTGACGCCGCCGCGTTCCGGGATGACGCCGAAGGCGTGTCGTCCGCGCACTGCGGTGCCGTCGACGACGAGCTCCTCCCCCTCGCCGAGCACGACGGTGACGCCGTCGTCGTCCGTCGACCAGGTGCCGGGCACATCGGGGAAGCGCTGGGGGTCGGTGGTCGGCCAGTGCAGGCCGGTGACGGCGAGGAATCCGTGCTCATGGGCGAGGGCGGAATCCTTCCGCTGGTGCCACTCCTCCCATTCCGCGGCGAAGGTGTCGATGGCAGTGGAGGAATCCTGGACGGTCATGTGTACTCCTGCGGAATACGGTGCTGATGGTCAGAGGGGTACGGGGCAAGGGCAGGCGCCGCACAGGACGCGCCTTGGTGAGGGAACTGCGGGCCACGGTCCCCCAGGGGTGTGAGCATTCTCAGCCACGAGGCTCGATCAGGCCGAGTGCGTGACCCGGGCGTGACCGCTGGTGCTCGACGGCACCGGCCGAGGTGGACCAGCCGGTCACGATGTCCAGGCAGCCGAGGCCGGCTTGTCCAAGGAGTACACCGTGACTGGATTCCCGAAGAGCACGTCCTCGCGTAGAGGGGTGAAGCCAAGCCGTTCCGCCACCCGCACCGAAGCGGTGCTCCCGGGACGGATCATGCAGGTGAAGTAGGCCGCGTCCAAGGTCGCGAACCCTCACTCCAGACATGCACGGCCTGCTTCGGTCGCATAGCCGTGGCCCCATGCCTCGGCCTTGAGCGTCCAGCCGAGTTCCACCTCGTCGAAGTTCTCCCAGTAGTTCCCCCACGCGCCCAATGAATTCACCGCTGGACTTCAGCTCGACGGCACACAGCCCGTGGCCACGTTCCGCCCACTGCCGTTCGACTGAGGCCAGCCGTTCCAACGCCTGCGGGTGCGAGTAGGAGCCGACGAACCGGTTCACCCGCTCATCGCTGTGGAGCGCAACGAACGCGTCGACATCCTCAACCCGGAGAGGCCGCAGCAAGAGCCGTTCGGTCTCGATCACCCGACCAGCCTATCCGTACGGTGAATCGCTCCGGCATCCGAGCGTCACGGCTGATTCACGAAGAGGCGCGGTACGCACGGGCGTTGCGCACGAACAGCCCGTGCAGATCGCGTACCGCCCGGGGCATGGAACCGGAGTTACGGCGCTGCAGGACCAGCAGCACGTCGGTCGTGTCGCCCGCGAGCGGCCGTACGGTGATCGCGCCCCGCCGCTCCAGGGGATCGCCGAGGACACTGAAGTCCGGCAACACCGTCGCCCCGAGTCCCTCGGCGACCATCAGCTTGCCCATCTCGGCGCCGTCGGTGGAGTACGAGAAGGACGGCGTACGGCCGCCCAGCAGACGGTGGACGAAGCGGTGCATGACGTAGCCGGACCGCATCACGACCAGCGGTCCGGCCAGGAGGCTGTCCGCGTCCACCGCGTCCAGGGCCGCCAGCGGACTGTCCGGGCGCACGCACACCACCGGTCGGCCGCGCAGCAGCTCGGTGGTCTCGAAGCCGGGCGGCATGTCGTCGCCCCCGAGGTAGTTCACCAGGCCCAGGTCGAACGCGCCCTCCAACAGCCCGCGATGGATCTCCGCCTGCTGCGCGCCGACCAACTCGACCTGGGTGACCGGGTGCGAGGCCCGGAACTCCCGCACCGTCGGAATGACCAGCGGCACCGTGGCCGCGTCGACCGTGCCGAGCCGGACCATACGGCTGATGTGGTGCTGGTCACCGGCCGCACCACGCAGCCGGTCTACCGC
>NZ_JBQQCE010000431.1:0-8341 GCF_052245645.1 Streptomyces sp. KR55
GTCCGCCCCAGCCACGTCCGCACCAGCCGCCCCTCCTCGCCCGCGCGGGCCGCCTCGTCGACGTACGCCACCGCCTTGGGGAAGCGGCGTCTGAGGGCGGCGAGGTTCTTCAGGCCGTCGCCGGAGGTCTGGCCGTAGATGGCGCCGAGCACGGCGAGCTTGGCCTGGGCGCGGTCGCCGGAGAAGGCGCGGTCGGAGACGGACTGGTACAGGTCGGTCTCCCGGCCGGCCACCTCCATCAGACCGGGGTCGCGCGAGATCGCCGCCAGCACGCGCGGCTCCATCTGGTCGGCGTCGGCGACGACGAGCCGCCAGCCGGGGTCGGCGACCACAGCGCGCCGGATGACCTTGGGGATCTGCAAAGCGCCCCCGCCGTTGGTCACCCAGCGGCCGGTGACGGTCCCGCCTGCGAGGAACTCGGGCCGGAACCGGCCGTCCCGGACCCAGGCCTGCAGCCAGGACCACCCGTGGGCGACCCAGATGCGGTACAGCTTCTTGTACTCGATCAGCGGCTTCACGGCCGGGTGGTCGACGGACTCGATCTCCCAGCGGCGGGTGGATCTGACCTTGATCCCGGCCTGCGCGAAGGCCTTGATGACATCCGCGGGCAGGTCGGGGCGGACCCGGCGGCCGAAGGCGGCGGACACCTCGTCGGCGAGCTCGGCCAGGCGGCGGGGCTCACCACCGCCCGCGTACCGCTCGCCGAGCAGTTCGTGCAGCACCTGGCGGTGGACGTCGGCGCTCCATGGCAGCCCCGCCCGGTTCATCTCGGCGGCGACCAGCATCCCCGCCGACTCGGCTGCCGTGAGCAGCCGCATCCGCTGCGGTTGGGCCGCCCGGTCGTGCCGGCGCTGCTGCTCGGCGTAGACCTCGATGAGGTCGGCCAGCGGCACATGCACGGACTGTGGCTCGAACAGGGGGGACTGCGCGCCGGGTTCGGCGGCGCGCTGGGGTGGATCGGGCGGTACGGGGCCGCCGCGCAGCCGGGCCAGGGCGGCGGCCGCCGAGCGGGGTTCGCCGGACCGCCCCTCGTGGCCGAGGAGGAGGGTCTCGGCGTCCTCGATGTCGTAGCACCGCTCCACTCGCACCCCCGTGGCGAGCAGGCGCGGGTAGACCTCGGCGGTGGAACGCCAGACCCAGCGCGTGACCTCGGGCCGACCGCGCACCGCCGCGGCGAGGTCCGGCTCCCGCACGACCGGTCCGGCGGGCAGCCCGTCCGGGCCGAGGGGGGCGAGCTCCGCGCCACCGTCCTCGGCCGGAGCGAGCGCCCACCGGTCGGTCATGCTGCGAGTGTGGCACCCGGGTCTGACAACGGCCTCAGCCCTGCGCTTCGCCCTCCTCGCGGGCCTCCTTGGTGCTCTGCTCACCGCTCTTCAGGAACTGGGAGAGCAACTCGACGATGTACTCCTCCACCGCCTGCTTGGTGAGGCCGAGGCCGGACAGGACGCCTGTGCCGTTCTCGAACTCCAGCAGGGCCAGCAGGATGTGCTCGGTGCCGATGTAGTTGTGGCCGAGGCGCAGGGCCTCGCGGAAGGTGAGCTCCAGCACCTTCTTGGCGTCGGAGCCGTAGGGGACGAGGTCGGGGACCTTGTCGGCGGCTGCGGGCAGCGCGGCGGTGGCTGCCTGGCGGACGGAGTCCAGGAGGACGCCCTGGGCCGTGATCGCCTTCGCGGCCAGGCCGTCCGGCTCGGCCAGCAGGCCGAGGACCAGGTGCTCGGGGCGGCCCTCGGCGTTGCGGGCCGCGATGGCCGCGTTGTGGGCGGCCATCACCACGTTGCGGGCACGCGGGGTGTAGCGGCCGAAGCCCTGCTGCGGGTCGAGGTCGGTCGACTCCTTCGGCACGAAGCGCTTCTGCGCGGCCTGCCGGGTGACGCCCATGCTCTTGCCGATGTCGGTCCAGGAGGCACCGGACCGCCGGGCCTGGTCCACGAAGTGGCCGATCAGGTGGTCGGCCACCTCGCCGAGGTGCTCACCGGCGATCACCGCGTCCTGGAGCTGCTCGAGCGGCGCCGTGTGGACCTTCTTGATGGCCTCGATGAGTTCGTCGAGACGTACGGATGACGTGATGGTCGGGTTCGTCGACATGTGTCAACCGTAGGTTGCCCCCTTCCGGGGTGTCAACCGCGAGTTGACATCGATCAGCCTCCACGCGCGCGTGCCCTCTTCGACGACTGTCCCGACGGCTACTTCGGCGACGAGGCGACCAGCCGCACCGCCAACCCCGTGAACACCGTCCCGCTGAAGATGCTGAGCCCCCGCGCCACCCGCCGACTCCGGCGCAGCAGCGTCGACAGCTTCCCGGAGAGCAGCCCGATGAACCCGTCCACCGCGAAGCCCATGACCACGATGGTGATCCCGAGCACCAGGAACTGTCCCTGCACATGCCCCAGTTCCGGATCCACGAACTGCGGCAGAAAGGCGACGTTGAAGAGGATCACCTTGGGGTTGAGCAGATTGGTCACCGCCCCCTGCCAGAACGCCCGCCGCCGCCCGGCCCCGGCGCCCTGCCCGTCCTCCACCGGCACCGCACGGTCCCGGAACGCCTTCACCGCCAGGTAGAGCAGGTACGCCGCCCCGGCCCAGCGCAGCACGTGGTACAGCGTGGGCAACGCCAGGAACAGCGCCGACAGGCCGAGCGCCGCGGCGACCGCGTGCACGAACATCGCGCACGCCACCCCGAGCGCGGCCATCACCCCCGCCGTGGGTCCGCCCCGGCCGCCCATCGCCACGATGAACATCATGTCGGGACCGGGAGTGACGCAGAGCGCGAAGGCGGCGACCAGATACGCCGCGTACAAAGACATGTCCACCATGCGCGCCATGCTCGAAGCCGCCGGACGGAACGGCGACCGAGTTTCGCTACGTGAGACCGGCCCATGGCACGATCGCCGGGTGAGCAGCAGCACGACCAGCACCGTCGAACGCGCCTTCCAGGCCGCCCTCTACGGCGACACCGACACCGCCCTCGACACCGGCGCGTCCCTCCTCGCCGCCGACCCGAGCGCGGACGCCGAACTCACCCGCCGGGGCGAGGAGTTCGTGGCGACGGCCTGGCGGCGCGGCTGGCAGCCCGCCGACGTCGTGCGCATCGTGCGGCGCGAGCTGGACGACGTACACGAGCGCCTCGTATCGGCGCTGATCCGCGCGCAGTCGTCGTACGACCGACCGCGCGGCCCCCGCTGGACCGCACAGCTCGACGAACTGACCGCCGAAGCCCCGCCCCGCATCGACCGCTTCTCGCATGCGACGGCTGTCCTGGAGCTGTACCGGCTGCTGCTGCGGCTGCCGGCACTGGAGCCACTGGACGAGCCGCAGCGGCACCACAAGCCCGAGTCGCGCATGCTGACCCGTATCCGCGCCCTGCTCACCAAGGCGGAGGCGACCGGTTACCCGGACGAGGCGGAGGCGCTCAGCGCCAAGGCGCAGGAGCTGATGGCCCGGCACAGCATCGACGAGGCGCTGCTCGCCGCGGGCGCCCCGGCCGCCGACGGGCCCGCCGCCTGCCGGATCGGTGTCGACCCGCCGTACGAGCAGGCCAAGGCGGTCCTGCTGGACGCGGTCGCCGCCGCCAACCACTGCCAGGCGGTGTGGAACGAGCCCCTCGGCTTCTCCACCGTCGTCGGCTTCGAACCCGACCTGGAGGTGGTCGACCTGCTCTACACCTCGCTCCTCGTGCAGGCCACGACGGCGATGACGAAGGCGGAGGCGGAGCAGCGTGCGGGCGGCCGCAAGCGCACGAAAACGTTCCGGCAGTCCTTCCTCGCCGCCTACGCCCACCGCATCGGCACCCGTCTCGCGGCCGCCGCCGAGACCCAGGTGACCGACGACCTGCTCCCGGTCCTCGCCTCCCACAAGGTCGCGGTCACCGACCGTCTGGAGAGCATGTTCCCGGAGACGACCACGACCCGGCTGCGCGGAGTCAGCGACGCGGCCGGCTGGACGGAGGGGGCACGCGCCGCGGACCGCGCGGAGGTCAGGTCGCGCCGCCACCTGGACAGGTCCTAGTCACCCGCCTGCTGGAAGGCGCTGACGGACGCGTCCGGGGCGTTCTTGCCGGCGAGGGCGACGGGGCCGTACGACCAGTCGAAGCTCTGCGTGTCCGTCGCGCCGGGCAGGCTGATCTCCACCGTCTTCACGTCGAGGGTGTCGGCGCCGCCCGCCTCGCCCCGTACGTACGTGATCGTGAAGGACGCGGGCGCGTCCTTGGCCGGCGTCAGTTGCTGCGCTCTGGCGGCCTGGTCCGCGGGCACGGCCACCGAGGTGCCGCCGACGGTCAGGCCGACGCCGGGGAAGCCGTCCAGGGTGCACTCGGCGCCTCGGCTGGTGAGCGTGACGGGGATGTTGCCCGTGTCACCGGCGGCGGTGAGCGGAATGGCGCGCATGAGTGGGTCCCCTGGGGTCGTGACGTTGCCCTTGACCATCACGTACGAACCCGCCGCGCGGTTACCCGCCCGGCCTCCACCGTGCGCCTGGCACACCCCACATGTCCCGCCTGATACGCACCACACGTACCGTAATCTGACGGAATGAGCTGGTTTCGGGCGCTGAAGGAGACCGCGCGCTCGGGGCTCAGTGTGCAGCGGACCAGGCTGGAACCGCTGCTCGCGCTGCGCGGCGCGGCCGGACTCGCGATCACTATCTGGGTGAGCATGTGGGCGCTGGGGCCCG
The DNA here is from genome assembly GCF_052245645.1 of Streptomyces sp. KR55. Lineage (NCBI taxonomy): Bacteria > Bacillati > Actinomycetota > Actinomycetes > Kitasatosporales > Streptomycetaceae > Streptomyces > Streptomyces sp. KR55. The sequence goes on from NZ_JBQQCE010000431.1 coordinate 4,669, forward strand.
AGGCGGCGGTCAGTTCGGCCTTCGGGGCGTTCCAGGCGGCCATCGCCACCTTCCAGCGCAGCTGGCGCCCGCGCCCCGAGCTGGCCCTGGCCTCCGGCACCAGCCTCGCCGTCTCGACCTTCCTCGGCTACCTCACCATCAGCCACCTCGCCCTCTTCGTGGCCCTGCTGGTGCTGTGGACCTTCGCGGCCGGCCTGACCTGGGCCGTGGGCCCGACGGCCGGCCTGATCGCCTCATCCAACGTGGCGATGATGCTGGTGACGGTCACCCTGCCGACCTCGGTCGCCCAGGCCGCGGGGCATGCGGCCATGATGATCTTCGGTGGTCTGGTGCAGGCGGCACTGATCGTGCTTGTTCCGGTACGACGCTGGGGCCGCCATCGCGACGCGCTCGCGGACGCCCTGGCCGCCGAGGCCGACTACGCGCGTCGACTGCGCCACGACCCCGTCGCGCCCTTCGATCCGCTGCCCCTGATGGTGGCCCGCGAAGCGGCCGCCGTGACCCCCCGCCAGGCCCGCCGCCGCCCCGCCGAACTGCACGGCGCCCGCGGCCTGGCCGAGCGCATCCGCCCGGTCCTCGCCTCCCTCGCCGACCCGGCCGTCGGCGTAGCCGAGGAGGGCCGGGCACGCGACCTCGTCCGCGAACTCCTCGGTGCGGCGGCCACCATCCTCGACGCCGCCGCCGGCGCCATCCGCCGCGGCGACCCTGTCGAGCTCCCGCCGGCCGCGGTGGCCGCGTTCAGCACCCCGGCCACGGGCGCCGTCCTGACGGGCCCGGCCTACCGCGCGGCGTCGCGACTGGGCCGTCTGCTGGGGGACGTGGTGGAGACGGCGAGCCGGGGAGGCACCGGGCGACTCCAGCAGGCATCGACGCTCAAGAGCGGCGGAGGCACCGGGCAGCGTCCGCCCGTAGCGGCACCCGAGGCGTCAACCAGCCCTCCCTCCTCCTCGAAGACCCTCCTCCGCCCCACCTTCCCGGAACTGATCCCCGCTGCCCTCAGGTCCATCCGTAAGGAACTCCACCCGAACTCACCGGTCACCCGCCACGCCACCCGCTCCACTGCCGTCACCGCCACCGGCTACCTCCTCGGCGCCGCCCTCCCGTTCGGCCACGGCTACTGGGCACCGCTCGCCGCGGTCATGATCATGCGCCCGGACTTCTCCCAGACCTACAGCCGTGCGGTCGCCCGCCTGGCCGGCACGGTCATCGGCGTAGGCGTGGCCACCGGCGCACTCCAGGTCACCCATGCCGGCCCGCACCTCTCCGCCGCGCTGGCCGTGGCGAGCGCCGCGCTGATGTACCTGCTGATGAGCTCCGCCCAGTTCGTGGCCCAGGCCTGCATCGCCGCGTACGTCGTGTTCCTGCTCGGCACGGCCGGCGAGCAGTGGACGCAGACCGCCCCCGAACGCATCCTGCTCACCGTTGTCGGCGGTGTCCTCGCGATGGCCGCGTACGCCGTCTACCCGGCCTGGGAGACACCGCGCCTGCGCACCCTCCTCGCCGACTGGCTGGCCGCGCAGGGCCGGTACACCGCCGCGGTCGTACGGCACTACGCCGAACCCGTCGGCAAGGCAGCCCCCGACGTCCGCGAGGCCCTCCTGTCCGCGCGCGATGCCCGCGCGGCCTGGCACGCGGCGGTGGCCCGGGCCGCGGACGAGCCCGTACGCCACCGCGGCCTGTCCCGGGTGGCCGCCGACGACGCGGAGGACGCCCTGACGCAGATGGGCCGCGTGACGATGCTGATGGAGGCCCATCTCCCGGAGCGCGACGCCCGCCCCGTCCCACCCGCCGCCCGCCTCGCCGACGCTCTGCGCACGGCCACGGAAAAGGGCGCGAAGGCCGTCCGCGAGCGCCGGGTCCCACGCTGGGACGCCGTACGAGACGCCCTCGACGACCCGACGTGGAGCATCGCCGACGACCCCGTCGTACGCCACGGCTCCCGCATGCTGCACCGCTGCCTGACGGAACTGTCCGAGGCCCTGGACCCGACGCCGCCCTCGTCGGACGACCGCGGCCCACCGCAGCGGTCAGGGGCGTGACCTCACGGCCCGGATCCGGCCGTCGGCAGACCGCCGCCACCCGCCGCAGCCGTCAGGGCGTCACCTCACGACCTACTCCAAAGCTGCCGTCGGCAGACCCGACGGCAGCTTTCCGCCCTCGGCCTTGGTGTAGGTCTCCGCGCCGAGACCGCCCTCCCACGTCACCTTCAGAGTCGTGGCGCCGACGGAGTCAACCGTGCCGGTCCCGCGTTCGTCGCTCCTGTCCGGGCAGGTGAGGCGGATGGTCGGCGTGCCCGAGGCCTTGCCCACGCGCCCGCTGCACACGGTCCCGCCGGTGGCGAACAGCCCTGCGTCGTCACCGGTGACCACCAGCGCCACCGCCTCGCCGTCGGTCGTGGCGAACCAGCTGCCCTGCAGGTCGCCGGCCGCGGACGTCAACCCGCTGCTGCCGCCACCGCCCGTACCACCGCCGGTGTCGGCCGACGACGCGCTGGGGCTGGGCGCGGAGTCGTCCGTGGAGCCGTCCTCGCTGCACGCGGTCAGCGCGAGCACGCCCGTCAGCGCAGCGGCCGCAATCCGCACCCGCCGATGTACCAGCACGCGCGCGTAGGTCGCAGAAGTCACTGCATGCCCCCTGGGGTGAGCCGGTCAGCCGTACGACCGCAGCAAGCTACCAGCCGTAACCGGGTCGGTCCCTACCAGGAGGACTTCCGCACTCCCGGCAGATACCCCGCGTGCGCCTGCTCCCGCAGACTCACCCGGGACAGCCCGAACGCCCGGAAGTAGCCGCGCGGACGGCCGTCCACCTGGTCCCGGTTGCGTACGCGCGTGGCGCTGGCGTCCCGCGGCTGCCTGCGCAACTCGCGCTGCGCAGCGAGCCGTTCGGCCTCCGTGGAGGACGGCCGCCGGATGATCTCCTTCAGCTCGGCCCGTCGCGCGGCGTACCGCGCGACGATCTCCTGCCGCTGCTCGTTCTTCGCGATCTTGCTCTTCTTCGCCATCTCGGTTCCCTCGCCCTCTCAGACCTTCACTCCGCGCGCGCGGATGCGGGCCACCGCCGCCTCGACGCCGATCGTGTCGACCGTCTTGATCGCCCTGGCGCTCAGCCGCAGGCGCACGTACCGGCCCTCGGTGGGCAGCCAGTAGCGCTTGGTCTGGATGTTGGGGTCGAAGCGGCGCGAAGTGCGCCGGTGCGAGTGGGAGATGCGGTTGCCGAAGCCGGGCTGGGCGCCGGTCAGCATGCAGTGGGCGGACATCGGTGGTGACGTACCTCTCTGCTCTCAGGGTGTGTAAATGGAATTCATTTTCAGTAAGATACCAGCATGGCACGCAACGAACTCCGCCCGGTCATCAAGCTCCGGTCCACAGCCGGCACGGGCTACACGTACGTCACCCGCAAGAACCGCCGCAACGACCCGGACCGCCTGACCCTGCGCAAGTACGACCCGGTCGTCGGCCGCCACGTCGACTTCCGAGAGGAGCGCTGATCAGCCGCCATGCGCAAGGGAATCCACCCGGACTACGGTCCCGTCGTCTTTCGTGACCGTGCCGCCAACTATGCTTTCCTGACCCGCTCGACGATGACGAGCGACAGGACGATCGAGTGGGAGGACGGCAACACCTACCCGGTGGTGGACGTCGAGATCTCGAACGTCAGCCACCCCTTCTACTAC
>NZ_JBQQCE010000432.1:0-8314 GCF_052245645.1 Streptomyces sp. KR55
GTTCAACCGCGGCCCGAAGTAACCGCCATGACAGCGCGGGCCGCCTCCCGCAACTCGTCCCGCTCCAGGGCGGCGTACTCCGACACCGCGTCGGCGTACGCCGCCCCGTCCGCGTCATCGCAGTCAGGCACTCAGCCCCGTCCCGCAGTGTCCGATTCGTTCAAGACCCGGTCTCCCGGTGCCGCCTACGGTGGCCCCATGAGTCCACGATTCGATGCCATCGGCCTGGTCGTCTCCGACATGGCCGCCTCTGTCGCCTTCTACCGTCGTCTCGGGTTCGCGTTTCCCGAGGGTGTCGAGGAGGAGCCGCATGCCGAGGCCGAACTGCCCGGCGGGCTGCGGCTGTTGCTGGACAGTGAGGAGAGTGTGCGGTCCTTCCATCCCGGGTGGCAGCCGCCCGTCGGGGGTGGCCGGGCCTCGCTCGCGCTGCTGTGCGACGGGCCCGGTGAGGTCGACGCGGTGTACGAGGAGATGGTGGGTGCCGGCTACCGGGGCGAGCTCAAGCCGTGGGACGCCTTCTGGGGTCAGCGGTACGCCGTCCTGAACGACCCGGACGGCAACGGCGTCGACCTGTTCGCGCCGCTGCCGTCAGCCGGCGAGTAGCTCGCCCAGCGTCGTTCCCGCCAAGTCCCTTACGTCCCGGGACAGGTGGGCCTGGTCCGCGAATCCGGCCCGGGTCGCCGTGTCCGCGAAGGGCACGCCCTGCCTCGCCAGTGTCAGCGCCCGTTGCAGCCGCAGTACGCGGGCCAGCGTCTTCGGGCCGTAGCCGAACGCGGCCAGCGAGCGGCGGTGCAACCGGCGTGCGCCGACGCCGAGTTCGTCGGCCGTGGCGGCAACCGGGCGGCCCGCGTCCAGGGCCACGACGACCTGCCGCAGCAGGGGGTCGGGCTGGTCGGCGTCGGCCGCGAGACGCAAGGCCACATCCTCCAGGCCGCCGGCCGGATCGGCGGCCGCGTTCACGCGCGCAGTGAGCTGCCGTACCCGCGCGGCCGGCCACAGGTCGGCGAGTTCGACGCGCCGGTCACGGACCTCGTACGCGGGCATCCCCAGGAGGGCGGGCGCGGTGCCCGGGTAGAAGCGGACGCCCGCCCAGGGTCCGGCCGTTCCCTCGGTGACGTACGCGCGTGTGTCCGGGCCGGCGACGAGCAGCCTGCCGTCGTTCCAGAGCAGGTCCATGCAGCCGTCGGGCAGGACCCGCCCCGCACCGGACCCCGTCGGCGTGTTCGTCCACACCACCGCGCCGCTCACCCTGGACGCCCGCTCCGCGTACACGTACGCCAGGCTACGACTCCTGAGGCCCGACGACCCCGACGCTCTGCGCCTCCCGCATCCGGTGCTCCTGCGGGCTCACCCCGTACACCCGCTTGAAGGCGTTGGACAACGCGAAGGCGCTGCCGTAGCCGACCTGGCGGGCAATGGCCTCCAGGGTGTCGTCGGAGTCGCGCAGCCGGTCGGCGGCTAGGGCGAGGCGCCAGCCGGTGAGGTAGGACATGGGGGGTTCGCCGACCAGGTCGGTGAAGCGGCGGGCCAGCGCGGCCCGCGACACCCCGGCCTTGGCGGCGAGCGACGCCACGGTCCACGGGTGGGCGGGGTCGTTCTGGACGAGGCGCAGCACCCGGCCCACGACCGGGTCCGCCAACGCCCGGTACCAGGCGGGGGCCTCGGCCTCGGGCCGGGAGAACCAGGCCCGCAGCGCGGCGATGACCAGCAGGTCCAGCAGCCGGTCCAGGACGACCTCCTGGCCCGGTTCGTCGCGCACGATCTCCTCCATGAGCAGCGGCGTGAGCGGGCAGCGCCACACGTCCGTCGGCAGGGACAGCAGCGGCGGCAGCGCGTCCAGCAGCCGGCCGCTGATCTCGCCCTGCCAGAGGTAGGTGCCGATCAGCAGGACCGCCGAGCCGTCGAGCCGGTCGCCCCAAGTGCGTACACCCAGGTCCATGGAGCCGCGCAGGGAGGTGCCGTCAGGGTAGCGGCACTCGGCGCCCGGCAGGATCAGCGCCTGCGGTGCCGTGCCGGGGTCGTCGGCGCAGGTGTAGGGGTCGGGGCCGCGGGCGATGGCGAGGTCGCCGGCCCGCAGCCGCACCCGCTCCCCGGCGTCCGGGACGACCCAGGCGTCGCCGCGCACCATGAGCATCACCGTCAGCGGCGCCTGGTCCTCCACCCGGACGGCCCAGGGCGGATCGAAGCACGCCCGGATCATGAAGGCGCCCCGTGCACGGGGACCCTCCAGGAGGCCTGCAAGGGGGTCCCCCCGCGATGGGGGCTCCTCCCGCTCGAGCGAAGCCGAGAGTGGGGGACCGTTCGAGCGTGGGGGAGCGTCCATGCGGTCAGCGTAGACGTGCGGATATGGGAATGAGCCGTTCAGCGATGGGCCCTTGCCGCGCTGCGGCAGTTCACTTGAGGCATGACCAGGAAAACGGACATGACAGTGGTGGTGACCGGTGCGTCCGGTCGTACGGGAAGCCGGGTCGCCCGGGCCGCGCAGGCCGCCGGGCTGACGGTGCGGCCCGCCACGCGCGCCCAGGGCTTCGACTGGGCGGACCGGTCGACGTGGGCGCAGGCGCTGCGGGGCGCCGACGCGGCGTATCTCGTGCACCCCGGGGACGTCGGTTCGGCGGCGGCCACACGGGCGGTCGGGCTGCTCGCGCACGAGGCGGTCTCTCTCGGCGTACGGCGGCTGGTGCTGCTGTCGGCGCGCGGCGAGGAGCAGGCGCGGCCGACCGAGGAGGCGCTGCGGGAGTCGGCCGCGGACTGGACGGTCGTACAGGCCGCGTGGTTCATGCAGAACTTCAGCGAAGGGCCGCTGGTGGAGGGGTTGCGGCTGGGCGAGCTGGTGTTCCCCGGTGGTGAGGTGCGCGAGCCGTTCATCGATGTGCGGGACATCGCCGACGTGGTGGTGGCGGTGCTGCTGGCGGGTGACCGGTACGTGGGGAAGGCGGTCGACGTGTCCGGGCCGCGGCTGCTGACGTTCGGGGAGGCGGTGGCGGAGGTCGCGAAGGCGGCGGGGCGTGAGCTGGCGTACCGGCCGGTGTCGGCGCGGGAGTACGGCGCGCACCTGGCCGGGTTGGGGGTGCCGGACGAGGAGGTCGAGCTGCTCGTGGAGGTGTTCGAGACGCTGCTCGACGGGCGGAACGCGCATCTCTCGGACGGCGTCCAGCGGGTGCTGGGGCGCGAGCCGCGCGACTTCGCGGACTTCGCCGCGGAGGCCGCGGCGGCGGGGACGTGGAGGCCCTGAGCGCCCAGCGGCTCTACTCCTGCGGCGGCGTCTCCCCGCCCCCCTTGTGGGTGCTCTTGACCTGTGTGCGCAGGCGAGAGGTCACGTCCTCCGGCGGGAGGAAGCGGGACCAGCGCTCCGGGAACTCGGACGGCATGTCGGGGTCGTCCGGGTCCGGGTCGTTCTCGCGGGCCGCGGCCGCACGGGCGACGTACTCGGCGACCTGCGCCTCGCGCATCCGCTCGTTGGCGGCGCGGGCGGCGGCCGTGGCGGCGGCGGGCCAGACCCGGTCGATGGCCGCGTTGACGGCGGCGCCGACGAGGACGGCGAACGCGGACACGCCGATCCACAGCAGCACGGCGACGGCGGCGGCGAGGGAGCCGTAGATCGTCGCGCCCTCGATGGTGTTCGTCAGGTAGATCCGCAGCAGGAAGCTGCCCAGCACCCACATGGCGAGGGCGACGAGGGCGCCGGGGACGTCCTCCACCCACGGCGAGCGCACCGGCACCGACACGTGGTACAGCGTCGTCAGGAAGGCGATGGACAGCACCATCACCACGGGCCAGTACAGGACCTGCACGACCGTCGTCGACCACGGCAGGATCCGCACCACCGCGTCCGGGCCGGCCACCATCAGCGGCAGCGCGACCGAGCCGATCAGCAGGGCCGCGATGAACAGCAGGAACGCCACCAGGCGGGTCCTGACGATCCCGCGGACCCCGTCGAGGCCGTACATCACGGTGATGGTGTCGATGAAGACGTTCACCGCGCGGGAGCCGGACCACAGGGCGAACAGGAAGCCGATGGAGATGACGTCGGGGCGGCCGCCCTTCATCACGTCGTCCAGGATCGGCTGCGCGATCTGGGTCACGCCCTTGTCGGACAGGACGGTGCGCGAGGCCTCCAGGATGTTGGTCTCCAGGCTGGAGATCGTGTCGGTGCCGGTCCAGTCGTCGACGTAGCCGAGCAGGCCGATCAGGCTGAGCAGCAGCGGCGGCACGGACAGCAGGGTGAAGAACGCGGCCTCGGCGGCCAGACCGAGAATGCGGTACTCGATGCAGGAGTTGACGGTGTCCTTGAGCAGCAGCCAGGCGGTCCTGCGCTTGGAGACGTTCCGGTAGAGGGCACGCGCCCGGTGGAGACGGCCGGACGGCGCGGGGGATTCACTTGCTGGCTGCACAAACCAAAGGTATCCGCCGTGCGGGGCCCGGTTCACCCTGGTGGGACGGCGGGCCGAGGGCTGCCGTGTCCGCGGGGTGACCCCGCCCGTACCGCGCGGTAGGTTCGCACACATGGCACGCAGCACCCACACCGTGACCAACCAGCCCCCACCGCTCGTCGGCTACGACGTCTTCACCGCCGACCGTGCCCTGGTGGCCGCCGTCGAACGGCACCTCGACCCCGCGCTGCTCGACGAGGCCCTCGGCGAGCTGGCGGCGCTGGGGCGGACCGCCGGGTCGGCGCAGGTGCAGGAGTGGGGGGTGCAGGCCGACGAGCATCCGCCGAGGCTGCGTACCCATGACCGCTACGGCCACCGGATCGACGAGGTCGACTTCCATCCGGCCTGGCACCGGCTGCTCGGCAAGGGCGTGTCGGCGGGCCTGACCGCGGCCTGGGTGCGGCCCGGCGGGCATGTGCGACGGGCGGCCGGGTTCCTGGTCTGGTCGCAGGTCGACGCGGGCAACGGCTGCCCACTGTCGATGACCCACGCCGCGGTGCCCGCCCTGCGCACGGACCCCGACCTGGCCGCCGAGTGGGAGCCGCGGCTGACGTCCATGGTCTACGACCGTGAGCTGCGGCCCGCCGGCCAGAAGGCCGGGGTGCTGTTCGGGATGGGCATGACGGAGAAGCAGGGCGGCAGCGACGTCCGCGCCAACACGACCGTCGCCCGGCCCCTTGCTCAGGACGGGACGTACGAGCTGACCGGGCACAAGTGGTTCTGCTCGGCGCCGATGTCGGACGGGTTCCTGGTGCTGGCCCAGGCGCCGGGCGGGTTGACCTGCTTCCTGGTGCCGCGAGTGCTCCCCGACGGCACCCGCAACGTGTTCCTCCTGCAGCGGCTGAAGGACAAGCTGGGCAACCGGTCCAACGCGTCGAGCGAGGTCGAGTTCGACGGGACCTGGGCGCGCCGGGTCGGCGAGGAGGGGCGCGGGGTGCGGACCATCATCGGGATGGTGGCGGCGACCCGGCTCGACTGTGTGCTCGGCTCGGCGGGTCTGATGCGGCAGGCGGTCGCGCAGGCGATCCACCACTGCACGTACCGCGAGGCCTTCGGCGGAAAGCTGATCGACGCACCGCTGATGCGCAATGTTCTGGCCGATCTTGCGCTCGAGTCGGAGGCGGCGACGACGCTCGCGCTGCGGCTCGCGGCCGCCTATGACGACGGAGGCGAGCAGGAGCGCGCGTTTCTGCGGCTGGCGGTGCCGGCCGCCAAGTACTGGGTGACCAAGCGCTGTGCGCCGGTGGCGGTGGAGGCGGCCGAGTGCCTGGGCGGCAACGGGTACGTGGAGGAGTCGGGGCTGCCCCGGCTGGTGCGCGAGTCGCCGCTGAACTCGATCTGGGAGGGCGCGGGCAACGTCCAGGCGCTGGATGTGCTGAGGGCGTTGCAGCGCGAGCCCGCCGCGCTGAACGCCTGCCTGACCGAGGTGGGCAAGGCGCGCGGCGCGGACCACCGGCTGGACGGTGCGATCAAGAACCTGCTGACGGAACTCGCCGACCTGGAGGGCATCGAGGCACGGGCGCGACGGCTCGTCGAGCGGCTCGCGGTGGTGCTGCAGGGCTCACTGCTCGTGCGGTACGCGCCCCCGGAGGTCGCCGACGCATTCTGCGCCTCGCGGCTGGGCGGCGACTGGGGCAGCGCGTTCGGGACGCTGCCGCACACCCTGGACCTGAGGTCGGTGGTGGCCCGGGCGCAACCGCTTTCGTGACCCAGCACGTCAGCAGGGGTGGTGCTGCGCCGACACGGCACCACCCCTGCCCACCTGGCCTGCTTGAGGCCATGAGCGCCGCACAGGCGACGTCGCTCAAGTTTCAATCACCGTACGGCTGTTCACCAGGGTTGCAAGGGGTTGCAACTTTCCGATCTCGGTGACCGGAGTGTGCCCCTCCGTCACCAATGGGCGGCAGTATGGGACGGACCATCAGGGCGCGACCGGAAACCGCGACCCGCAGGGGTCGACACCGGTCGCACACCAGGGTCGATCCAGGGAGGACTCAGTGACGCGGTCGCCGATCAACGTGACGCAGCTCGCCACCGTCGACGCGGCGCAGGCGGCACGGGTGCTCAGCGAGATGCGCGAGGCCGCCCTCTCCGGAGAGCGCACACACCTCGCTCCCCGGCCGGTCATCGGGGAGTCCTGGGGGCGCATGCAGCGCAGCGGGGTGGACCCGGAGCACGACTTCAGATCCGGGCTGCTGTCGCCGGAGGAGATCCGGCGGCGTCGCGAGGAGTCCCCGCTGCGCCATGTGCTGCCGGTGCTCAGGGAGGGGCTGGTGTCGGTCGCGGACACCGCTCACCACATCATGGTGGTCGCCGACGCGGAGGGCCGGGTGCTGTGGCGCGAGGGCAGTTCGGCCGTGCTGCGCAAGGCGGACGGGCTGGGATTCCTGCTCGGCGCCGACTGGCGGGAGAACGTCGTCGGCACCAACGGGGTGGGCACCCCGGTGGTGGTACGGCGGCCCGTGCAGGTGTTCGCCGCGGAGCACTTCGTGCGCTCACACGCCTCGTGGACCTGCGCCGGCGCCCCCATCACGGATCCGCGGGACGGCCGGCTGATCGGCGTGGTGGACGTCAGCGGCCCGCTGGAGACGATGCATCCGGCCACCCTCGCCTGGGTCGATTCGGTGGCCAAGCTCGCCGAGGCGCGGCTGCGTGAACTGCATCTGAGTGCGCTGGAGCGGCTGCGCGCGGTGGGCGCACCGGTGCTCGCCCTGCTGACCGGCCGTGCGCTGGTGGTGGACCGGGACGGCTGGACCGCCGCGGTGACGGGGATGCCGTACACCAGCCGGATCGGGTTGCCCAAGTCGCTGTCGGCGGGCCGCCGGTGGCTGCCGGCGCTCGGGCTGTGCACGGTGGAGCCGCTGGCCGAGGGCTGGCTGGTGCGGCCGGCCGACGAGCGGGTGCCGCCCGGGGCCACCCGGATCGTGCTGGACCTGGGACAGCCACGCCGCTGGTCGGTGACGGTGTCCGGCAGCGCGGGTTCCTGGACCCACGAACTGAGTCCGCGGCACAGCGAGTTGCTGTTCCTGCTGGCCCAGCACCCGGCCGGCCGCAGCGCCGCGCAGCTCGCGCAGGACATGTTCGGCGATCCGGCCCGCACGGTGACGGTGCGTGCCGAGCTGTCGCGGGTCCGGCGGTACCTCGGGAGTTTTCTGGAACACCGGCCGTACCGTTTCCGTGAGGGTGTGGAGATCGAGGTGATCCTGCCGTCCGACCCGCGCGAGCTGCTGCCGCACTCGACCGCACCGGCGGTGGTCCGGGCCCGGGCATCGGCAACCGTGCCCTGACCTGCGGCGACCATGCCCTGACCCGAGGGTGCGTCGGTATGGTCACGAGGCGGCATCTTCCGCGGAATTACGGGGTCTTCGTCCGCGACGCCGGTGACCTGCCGTAGCATCCCCTACGGGTCGCCCCACCTGCTCCTGGACCAACGCACGGATCATCAGGCGCAGTTGGCCCGCCTCGGGAGGACGGATGAAGCATCGCGGCAGACACCGCCGACGCAAGCAGGGCCGGGCGCTGCGGGCGTTCCTGGCCGGGACCGCCCTCGCGCTCACCGGCGCCGCCACCCTGATCAGCGCCTCCCAGGCCACGGTCGGCACCGATCCGGGCGCCCTGAAACCGCTCCCCTCCGACGTCTCGCTCGAGGCACTGCGCCTCCACGAGGAGCCGCTCCCGTCGCCGGCCTCGGCGGCGGGCGGCACCGTCGGGGTCGGCGCCGTCCTCGCGGACGCCGGCCACACCCTGCGTCCCGCCGCCGACTGCACCGGCGCCGAGCGCCGTGCGCTGCCCGTCTCGCCCGCCGCCACCCGCGCCCACTGCTGGGCCGAGGACGACACCGAGGGGTGGCGGCCGGGAGCGGTCACCACCTCCGTGGACGC
>NZ_JBQQCE010000433.1:0-8310 GCF_052245645.1 Streptomyces sp. KR55
AGCCAACCGTGCCGTGGCCTACCGCATCCACGAAGACGTAGGCCGCGGGCGCTGGTACCTGACCGCGTCCTGGACGATCCCCCCGGTCCGGACCGTCCCCCTGGCGGCGGCCCGCGCGGGCGGCCTGATCGGCGTGGACACCAACGCCGACCACCTCGCCGCCTGGCGCCTCGACGAACACGGCAACCCCGTCGGTAATCCCCGACGCTTCTTCTACGACCTGTCCGGCACCGCCCAGCACCGCGACGCCCAAGTCCGGCACGCGCTGATCCGCCTGCTGCACTGGGCCAAGCGCCACGGCCTCGCGGTCGCGATCGAAGACCTCGACTTCACCGCGGAGAAGACCCGCGAGAAGCACGGCCGCCGCAAACGCTTCCGCAAGCTCATCTCCGGCCTGCCCACCTCCAGGCTGCGGGCCCGGCTCGTCAGCATGGCGGCCGGACTCGGCATCACCATCGTCGCCGTCGACCCCGCCTACACCTCCAAGTGGGGCGCCCAGCACTGGCAGAAACCCCTCACCAGCAAGACCCGCAAGACCACCCGCCACGACACGGCCGCCGTGGCGATCGGCAGGCGCGCCCTGGGGCACCCGATCCGGCGACGGACGGCACCGCCCCGCACTCACCAGAGCGATGGGTGCGGGCATCGGACCGTCCAGGCCCGACCGGACACCCCGGGGCGTGAGGAAAACCGCCCCCGCGTCCCCGGACCACGGACACGATCCGTGCGCGCCGGACGCGGTGCGAACGCGGTGGACCAGAACGCCCAACACCGTTCGGGGCGTTCGGCTGAGCATGAGTTCTGGCAACAGGACTCACTCCCGCTCAGTCTTTAGGAACGGTGCGGAAGCATCGGCCAGGAGGCAGCGCCAGTGGGGGCGGCCGCTCGCGGACCGCGGCGGCGACTGGAGTACGCCAGTGGAATTCCTGCGCCCGGGCGGGAGCCCCACGCCGACGCGGCGAGCGCACTGGAAACGCGCCCGAGTCCGGTCGCCCCCGACTCGATCAGGAATGGGACCGCCTGAGAGCGAGCGATGGGCACCACTGGACCATGCGGGAGCGGCAGGCCGCGGACCACCCAGGGCGAAGTCCAGGCGTAACGGTCCACTCGTGGCAGTGCCGGTCGATTACGCGGGCCCACCGGGGAAAGCTACGCGGAGAGCTCCGGCGCCCCTGTGGGCCGGCAGCGCACGGCGAGCGCGGCGACGTCGTCGTCGAGTCTTCCGCCGCTGTAGTGGAGCAGGTCCCGGTGAAGCCGGTCCAGCAGCTCACGGGGCGGCGCCGGGCTGTGCTGTCGCATCCAGTCCGGCAGCGGGAAGAACTCGCCGGTGCGGTCCCTGGTCTCCGAGACCCCGTCGGTGTAGAGCAGCATTTGGTCACCCGGGACGAAGGCGATGGTGTCGACGCAGTAGTCGTCTCCGACGAGCGCCGCGAGATTGAGGGGTGCCGAGGGGACGGTCGGCTCGAGGACGTGGACCTCCCCGCGCTGCACCAGCAGCGGTGGTGGGTGCCCGCAGTTGAGAACTCTGATGTACCCGCCGCCGTACGGGATCTCGGCGATCAGAGCGGTGGCGAAGTGCTCTGGCTGATCGTGGGCGGGGTTCGCCATGCTGTAGCGGGCGATGCTGGTCTCCAGGCGACGGATGATGCCCTTCAGTTCGGGCTGGTCGTACGCGTTCTCCCTGAAGCAGTTGATCACCACCGAGGCCGCCCCCACCGCCGACAGGCCCTTGCCGCGCACGTCGCCGATGAGCAGCCGAACCCCGTACGGTGTGTCGGCCGCCTCATAGAAGTCGCCTCCGATCCGGGCCTGCTCTTGGGCCGCCAGATACAGCGACTCGATTTCGACGTCGTGGATCCGGCGCGGCAGCGGGCGCAGCAGCACTTTCTGGGCTGCGTCCGCGACGAGCCGGACTTGGAAGAGTGCCTCCTCTCGTTGGAGTCGGAGATGGCTTGCATACGCGGCCGCCAAGGTGACGGCAACGATCGCAGCAGCCGTGTACGGCGTCCCCAGATCGGAGTAGACGAAGCTGAGCCCGATCATGACCAGTAGGCAGAACGCCCCCAGCAGGACCGTCGGGAGTACGGGCCACATCGCGGCGGCGAGGGCGGGTGCCGCGGGCAGCAGGCGACTGAAGGCGATCTCCCTCGGGGTGGAGACGGCCAGGCCGCTGATGACGGCGGTAACAATCACCGGTGACATCAGTGCTGCTTTCCCCTGGCCACCGTGGGGTGGGTGGCGGCGCCGGAGCCGTCCCGACCTGATCACAAAATGCATCTTATCCGGATGAAATGCGTATCGGCTGTGATGCGACAGGCCTCATGCGCGGCGGTCAGCCGCCTTGAACTGTTCCCGACACGCCCAGCCGACGGCCCACGAGCCGCAACCGCTTGTCGCACCGGGCAACCGATGGCTGGGATCGGTTGCGCCTCCGGCGCCGTCAGGACGCCGGAGGCGCGGCCCGGCAGGCAGGGCACAGGCCCCCCAACGTCACTGCGGCACTCCTGCGTGTCGCACTCCTCCGGCGGCCGAAGCTCCGTGCACGGAGCCGCACCCACCGTGCACTCCACGTCACGGATGGCGCCGCAACTGCGGTCTCTGGTGGTGGTTGTCGTGGCGCGTACTCTCATAGCCCGGCCGTGACGACTCGTCGACGCCCGGCCGACACCGTACGCACCGAGCTGAAGGTCATGGAGGAGGCCGCCGACCGGATCCGGAAGCAGGAGCCGAAGACAGAACGCGACCGCCAGCATGCGAGACCGAGAAGAAGACCAAGGAAGGCGTCGCGACGCGGCAGCGCCACCCGGTGGCACGGACCTTCCATCGACTGTTGGAGGAGCACGGGGCGGGCGAGGTGTCCTACCAGATCGGTCCGCCGGTACATCGCTGACCGCAGGCCACAAATCCTGGCGGAATCGGGAAAGGCGCCGGAGAAGGCGTTCGTGCCGCAGAGCCACCAGCCGGGCATGGAAGCCGAGGTCGATTTCGGTGATGTGGTGGCGCGCCGATCCTGTGCGGCGACGGCTGATGCCGTCACTTGCCGGTGTACCCGGTCGCCGATGCCCGTAGGTTCTCGATGGCGTTGTCCAGCGCCGCCTCGAGGTGGGTCGTGTCGCCCGTGGACATCATGATCGCCACGCCTCCCTGGATTCCGGCCAGCAACGCCGCGGCCGCCCGATCCACGTCGAAGGCCGGCGACACCAGGCCGCCCGCCTGAAGGGCACGCATACCGCGGGCGAGTTGCTCCTGCCACTGGCGCATCAGCTCCGTCACGATGGCCCGTGAGCCGGGGCGGGACCGCCCGACCTGCAGGAACAGGGACCCCAGGGGGCATTGATCCCCCTGTCGTTCATAGCGTTCAACCACGGCGTCCCGCCACCGGTACCAGGACTCCCACGAGTCGAGACTCCCCAGGTGCGGCTGCTGATCCGCCAGGACGCGATCCGCCTCGAACTGGGCCACCGCCAGCAGCAGTTCGTCCTTGCCGTCGGGGAAGTAGTGGAAGAGCTGACTCTTGCTCGTGGCGGTACGGCCGCGGATGTCGTCGAGCGTCGCGGAGACGACGCCTTGCTCTCGCAGCACCTCGGCCGCGCCCTCGACGATGCGGGCCCGAGTGGCCCGGCCCTTGGCGGTCGGCGCGTCCGGCATCGTGCCCCCTACGTCAGCGGACCGGTGAGTCCACTTTACCGGCCGGGACCCGACCAGCTCGCACATTCTGGACTTGCAGGTCCATTTTTGGCGACGCACAGTGGGTCGCGCGGCTCGGGCACCGGGCCGCCGTCCGAAGCCGGTCGGCTGTCCCGACCGCGCAGTGCCAGACAAGGGATCACACATGAGTGAAAGACTGCGGAACAAGTCGGCGCTGGTCACGGGGTCGACCAGCAATATCGGGCAGGCGATCGCCGAGGCATTCGCCGTCGAGGGGGCGCACGTCATCGTGTCCGGGCGCAACCGGGAACGAGGCGCAAAGGTGGTCGAGGGCATCCGGGCATCCGGTGGGCGGGCCGACTTCCTGGTGGCGGACCTCGACGGCAGCGCGCAGGCCTCCCAGCACCTCGCCGAACGGGCCCGCGAGACCTTGAGCGGACGGATCGACATCCTGGTGAACAACGCCGGCATCTACCCGGCCGCCGTGACCACCACGACCGACGAGAAGACGTTCGACCAGGTCTACGCGGTGAACGTGAAGGCACCCTTCTTCCTGACCGCTGCCGTCGTCCCCGCCATGACCGAGGCCGGTGGCGGGGTGATCATCAACCTCGGCTCCTGGATCGCCCGCCTCGGCGTCCCGATCGGCGCGCTCTACAGCTCCACCAAGGGAGCCATGGAGACGCTCACCCGGGCATGGGCCGCCGAGTTCGGGCCCATGGGCGTGCGAGTGAACGCCATCTCGCCGGGTGTGATCCTGCCCCCGGCGCCGGAGGGAAGCGAACCCCATCCGGGCCAGGTCATGATGAACGGGACCCCGGCTGGCGTCGTCGGCACCCCGGACGCCGTCGCACACGCGGCCGTCTGGCTGGCCAGTGACGAGTCCGCCTTCGTACACGGAACCGTGGTGGACGTCGACGGCGGCCGCACGGGCGCCGCGGTCATCGCCGCGTAGCGCTCACCGCCGCAGCCTCACGACGACATCCTCGACTCGGACCGGGTGCCGCGGGTCGGTGGCTCGGAGGCGCTACCGGTCGGGGGCCGCCAGGACGGCCGCGATATCGGTTTCGCGGCGCCAGGTGAACGGTGCCCGGCGGTGTTCAACCAGTCCGGAACGGGGGTCGCGGTGCAGGGCTTGCGGGATGTCCTGGATCTCCTCGTCGGTGTGGTCGCGGCCGAACCGTCGGTGGCCAGGGGCAGTTGGGGAGAGTGCCGGTGAGGCAGTGCCAGGCATACAGGGCGCAGCCGAGTGCCTGTCCGCGGTCGGAGGCGGCGGGCGGGGTGTAGTAACCGGTGACCGCGTTCGGGCCCTCGCCCGGTAGCCGTCGCCGCCGCACGGATGCCGCACCGAGGCAGGGGATCGACAACGGCGGCTTGAACGATAAAATCGACCGACTTGGGACACGGGGGGCCCGAGGACGCGGCCGACCGTCCGTCCCCCGTGTACGGTTCACCGTTCGGCCGAGACCATCCAGGGAGTGAGCGTGGCACTCAACTCCGGGCGCGGGCGCCCTGCCGCGGGAGGCTCCGCCACGATCTCGGACGTCGCTCAGGCGGCCGGGGTCTCCCGCCAGACGGTGTCCAACGTGCTCAACGCCCCCCACCGCGTACGCCCTGTGACCCGCGAGCGGGTGGAGCAGGTCATCGCCGAGCTCGGCTACCACCCGAACCGGGTGGCCCGCTCGCTGCGGGCCAGCTCGCCCGGGATGGTCGGGTACCGGATCCAGCCGGTGTCCATCGAGTCCGTGGCCGCCATCAACGACCGCTTCCTGCACGCGCTCGTCGAGGCGGGTCAGGCCGGGAACCACCATGTGCTGCTGTTCACGGCAGCCGACACGGACGCGGAGAGCGACCACTGCACCGCGCTGTGGCGCACCGGTGCCGTGAGCGGTGTGGTGCTCTACGACATCGAGCCGCACGATCAGCGGCCGGAGCGGCTGATCGCCGCCGGCGTTCCCTTCGCCGCCTTCGGACGCACCGCTGCCGGCACCGACCGCTACAGCTGGGTCGACATCGACAACGCGGCCGGAACGGAGGCCGCCGTCGACCACTTGGTGGCGGCGGGCCACCGGCGGATCGGGTTCCTCGGCTGGCCGGAGGGGACGAGCGTCGGCGACGCCAGGGCGCGCGGCTGGCTCGCGGCCATGGACCGGCACGGCCTGCTGGCGCAGAGCCACCGGCTGGACGTACGCGGGCCGGACGCGATGTCGACGGGGACGTGTCTCATGGCCGAGCTGCTGGACCGACCGGAGCCGCCGAGTGCGGTCGTCGCGGCGACGGACACGCTGGCGGTGGGCGCGCTCCAGGCCCTGCGTGACCGCGGGCTGCGGGCGGGCGAGGACGTGGCCGTGGTGGGCTTCGACGACACGGCGGCGGCGTCGGCGCTGGGGTTGTCGAGCGTGCGGCAGCCGATCGAGGAGGTGGGCCGCTTGATCATGACCGAACTCCTCCGCGCCACCACCGGCCCCGCGGACCTGGTCCCCCTCCAGCGCCTCCTGGAGCCGGAGTTGGTGCTCCGGGCCAGCGGGTGACCACGGGGATCAGCGGATCCCGCGGTATCGACTGCGGATCGTCGATCCAGCGTGTGGACCTCGAAGAGCACGGCGAGCGGCATTTCGACGACGTCTTCAATGGGCCCGGGCCGCCTGTTGGCAAGGAGGGCCAGGGCGCGAGGACCCGCCATGCGCCTACCGGGCCGGGGCGGGTGGCCGGGTGGGGATCGTGATCTCGCCCCCGCTCGGCACCCGGTACCGGCGGCCGCAGGACCCGACCGGCAACGGGTCACCCTCTCGCAGCCGGATCGCCGTGGCGTCCGGGCGGATGTCGACGTCGAAGCTCCGCCCCCGCCACCGCAGGCCCTGCAGCGTGATGCCGTCCAGCTCCTGGGGCAGGATCGGCGCCAATTCGACCCGGTCCGGCCGCCACCGTAGCCCCGAGTAGCCGTACAGGAACACCTGAAGGAAGCCGCCGTGGCCGGTGAGGAAGGTGAACGCGCCTCCCGTGCGGCCCTCCGCGAACTGGTCGAAGGGGTCTCGGAGGAACGGCTCGACGCTGCGCCGCGTGTGCTCGAACGCCGCCTTCGCGTCGCCGAGGTGGGCGTGGACGATCGAGTGGACCGAGTCCGTCATCGACGGCCCGTTGTCGTGGGTACGCGCGCGGTAGTACGCCAGGTCGGCCCGCGTGACCTCGTCGGGCTGCGGGTTCTCCCACGGGTAGGCCAGCATCACGACGTCGGCCTGCTTGATCAGCTGCCCGGCGTACCCGGCGAACTCCGGGTGGACGCCGAGCCGTTCGTCGAAGAGGACGACGAGTCCGTCGGCGACCTCGGCCCACCGTGGGTCGGCCGGTTCGCCGAGCACCGCGGCCGCCTCGGCGGCGAAGCGCAGCGAGGCGCGGGCGGCCACGTTGGTGTAGACGGAGTCGTCGTTCGGCTTGTCGGCATACTCGTCGGGCGGGATCACGCCGTTGATGTGGTACGAGCCGTCCGCTCCGGCCACCGCGCGGCTCGCCCAGAAGTCCGCCACCCCGCGCAGCACCGGCCAGCCCTTCTCGTACAGCCACCGCTCGTC
The DNA here is from genome assembly GCF_052245645.1 of Streptomyces sp. KR55. NCBI lineage: Bacteria > Bacillati > Actinomycetota > Actinomycetes > Kitasatosporales > Streptomycetaceae > Streptomyces > Streptomyces sp. KR55. The sequence continues at coordinate 7,218 of NZ_JBQQCE010000433.1, forward strand.
GCCCGTGGCCAGCCAGAACTGCCAGAAGGCGAGGGCGACATCGGAGCTGACGTGCTGCTCGTAGCGGCCGAAGGGGGCCCAGGCGGGCGTGTCCTCGCCGCCGTGCAGGCCGCTCTCCCAGGGGAACCGCGCGCCCTCCTGGCCGTACTCGGCGGCGTAGGCGCGGGCGGCGTCCAGCCGGTCGACCCGGTAGTCGAGCACGCTGCCGGCGATGCGGGGGTGCTGGGCGAGCAGGCTCGGCCAGATCCAGGTCTCGGTGTCCCAGAAGACATGGCCGTTGTAGCCGTCGCTGGAGAGCCCGGCCGGGGACGGCGACCACGGGGAGCCTTCGCGCGCGCTGGTGAGGAGGTAGAACTTGGCGGCCCGCACCTGCCGTTGGAGCCGTGCGTCGCCGTGTACGACGATGTCGCCCTCCCATTCGCGCTGCCAGGCGCGGAAGTTGTCCCTCGCGAGCCGCCTGTATCCGGCCCGGGCGGCTTCCTCGGCGGCGGTGCGCGCCAGGGCGAGGGGGTCGTCCGCGTCGTGGCCGGTGGCGATGCCCACGTACTTGGTGAAGGTGTACAGGTGGCCCGCGACCACGTCCGCGACCACCCGCCGGTCAACCGAGCCGTCGCCCTCGGACTCCGCGTACGGGTGGGCCGCCGGGCCCTGCAGCAGGGACACCAGGGCAGCGGGGATACCGCTGCCCTCGGCGGCCGTCGTCAGCCAGATCCGCCCCTCCCCGGCCCCGGTCCGGGTGTCCCGCACCCGGGTCGCGGCCCGGCTGTCGAGCGCGTCGGTCACTTCGAGCCGCCCGTCCCAGTGCGGCTGCACGGTCACGGCCACCGCGGCGACGTGCGGCCTGGAGCGGTCGGTGAGCACCTCGTAGCGCACGTCGGTGACCCGCCCGGCGGGGGAGGTCCAGCGGGCCTCGGTGGTGATGACGCCGGTCCGCAGGTCGAGGGACTGCCGGTGGTGCGCGATGCCGCGGGCGGCCACGGCCGGGGCGGGGCTGCCGACCGCGGCCCAGTCCCCGCCCACCAACTGCTCCCCGCCCACCAGGTGCTCGCCGTCCCGCTCCCAAGCCCGCGGGAGGAAGGCGCCGTTGAACGTT
>NZ_JBQQCE010000434.1:0-8280 GCF_052245645.1 Streptomyces sp. KR55
ACGGCTCGATGAACTCCCACTCCTCATCGGTGAGTTGCGCACGTGTCACACCAGAGTCTTACCGGACCACGACCTCATCCAGGACCCAAAACCCGAAACTGATCACAACCGAAGACAGGCCCTAGCAAGGTGCCGATCGCGTCCGTGCTGTGCAGGTCGTCGTCTTCCATCTGGACCGCCTTGTCCACACCCATCGACAGCCCTTGCATAGCGCGTCCTTCGCGTCCTTCAGACGCGAGCCCGTGCCGGCACGGAGGGAAGCCGACAATCACCCATGGCACTTGCTACCTCATCCGCATATTGAGTCTCATTCAGAGGTCGTGCAGTCGGTCACACGACGAACTGTCGGTTCAGCGTAGGACGGTAACGCGCAGGGGAGCTCGGAAGGACAGCAGGCCCAGCATCGGAGGTTCGTTCTCTCCCCCGTCCAGCCGTATTCTGGGCAAGAGACTGGCCGCAATGCGCAGGGCCACCGCCGCTTCGGTACGTGCAAGGGACGCACCCGGGCAGCGATGACGGCCGACGCCGAACGCGAGGTGGTGACGGATGTTCTGCCGGTGCGGGCGTATCCGCGCCGGGTCGGGGAAGACGTCGGGATCGGACCCGCTCCCCAGCAGCATCAGCAGCAGCTGCGCGCCCTCGGGGAGACTCACCCCGCCCAATTCGGTGGCGCGGGCGGTGGTGCGGCGCCAAGTGGTGACCGGTGGTTCACGGCGCAACACCTCCTCCACCCATGCCTCGGCCAAACCTGTCTGCCCCGGCAGGTGCTGCCAGAGACCTGGTTCGATGAGCGCTCGCCTCAGCACGGTGGCGATGAGCTGCCCAGTGGTGGATTGTCCGGCGATGAACACGAAGAAGCACGCGGCCACCGCTGTCGCTGTGTCCAGTGGCTCTCCGTCGGGCAGGCGATGGGAGGCCAGGGCACCGATGAACGAGCTCGGCGGGGCGGCGCCGCCGCGCACGGTGTCGGTCAGCCAGTGATGGAACTCGCCGACGAGATCTGCCAGTTCCCGTTGTCGGTCAGGGGCGGTCCTGCCCCAGAACAGTTCCAGCGCTGCATCGCTCCAGCGGATCAGCGTGGCGGGAGCAACTCCGCGGATACCCAGGAGCTCCATCAGCACCCGGCAGGGCAGCACCTGTGCGAACGAGCTGAACAGCTCGCAGCGGCCGATGGCGTCGATCTGCGAGCACACCGCGTCGAGCTCCGCCGCGGCGATGCGCTGGATGACCGGTACGGCTGCTGCGACACGTTCAGCGTTGAAGAACCGGGTCACCACGCGGCGTAGTCCGGGGTGACTGGGGCTGCCGTTGTTGGCGAGCGCAGGGGGGAGTGTGAAGCCGGCCCGGGCGAGCATCCGCAGCGCTGCGACCGACAGCGGGGTGACTGCGTCCAGGGCATTGGCGGGCTGGAACACGGTCGGGGCAAGCAGTACCCGGCGCACATCGTCGTACCGGCTGACCAGCCACAAGCCTGTGGCGGGGTCGTAGTGCACTGGAGACTCGGCCCGCAGTCGATCCAGCCAGGGGTACGGGTCACGAACGAAGCCGTCACCGAACAGATCGAGCAGGTCGAGGGGGGCACGGGTGCCGAGCGCCGCCGGGCAGCCCCCTGGGCCGGTCCCGGCGGTTTCTCTGTCGGAGGGGAATGCGGCCGCAACCGGGGAAGTCACGGCCGGAAGCTAACACGCCGACGCGCGGCCCCCGTCTCCCTTGTGTGCGGCATCACTCGATCATCTGTCGCGATCCGGAGGGTCTTGGTTGGCGGCGCTCGACCTCAGGAGTCGGTCGGTCGAACGGCGTAGGCCCTCACTACCCGGTGCCGCCCTCAACAAGGCGTCGCAGTGAGGGGAGTAGGACGTCGAGATCCTGGTCGGTCCGGAACGCGACGACGGTGGTACCACCGCCTGGCTCCGGCACGGAACCGGGTGTCGGGAAGAGAGCGAGTACCTCGCGCATCGCTTCGTCCACCTCGGCGACCGGGTCGGACGACTCACCTCGGAGCCACCGGCGCAGCACGTGGTTGTGCGCGGCGACCACCGCCGCGGCCATGAGCTCGGCCCGCAGAGACGCCGACTCCGTCGCGTCTCCCATCCAGTCCGCGATGAACTCCCGGAACAGCCGCTGATAGCGGGCCACACTGGCGATCTCCCTGTCCCGCAGGGCAGCCACCTTGCTCGTCAGGGCGTAGCGCCGCCTCGCCAGGTCACCCTCGTCCAGGTAATGCAGCAGCACGAGTCGAACCGCGTCCGACACGGCGACCAGGGCGGTGCTGTGGCTCGAGGTCTTCAACCGGTCCCCGATCAACTCCAGGAGACGGTCGTGATCGGGAAAGATGACATCTTCCTTGGACGGGTAGTGCCGGAAGAACGTTGTACGCCCGAGCCCGGCCCGCTCGGCGATGTCATCGACGGTCGTCTGCTCGTATCCGCGTTCGTCGAAGAGGGAGAACGCGGCATCTGCCAGTCGGGCCCGTGCAGGTGGCTTGCTCATGACTGCTCATCTTTCCTGGTCTCACTAGGCAGGGGCCACTCGCCTCCATTACGGTACTGAGTACCGCATCAGAGATATTGAGTACCTCAGAGGGGTGGTATTGCGTGGATTCCGTTGCACAGAGCGAGTCCGGCCTGCCGATCCAGCCGCTCTACGACGGCTGGGCGCTGACGGGTTTCGACGCGGACGCCAAACTGGGCGCTCCCGGCAGCTTCCCGTTCACCCGCGGCGTGTACCAGTCGATGTACACGGGCCGGCCGTGGACGATGCGGCAGTACGCCGGGTTCGGTACGGCCAAGGAGTCCAACGAGCGCTACCACGAGCTGGTGGCCGCCGGGACGGGCGGACTGAGTGTGGCCTTCGACCTGCCGACGCAGATGGGCTACGACTCCGACGAGGCCATCGCTCAGGGCGAGGTTGGCAAGGTGGGTGTGGCGATCGACTCGATCGAGGACATGCGCGCCCTGTTCCAGGGCCTGCCGCTGGACAAGGTGTCGACGTCGATGACCATCAATGCCCCCGCTTCCACGCTACTCCTGCTCTATCAGCTGGTTGCGGCCGAGCAGGGCATCGCAGGCGATCAGTTGACCGGCACGATCCAGAACGATGTGCTCAAGGAGTACATCGCACGCGGCACATACATCTTCCCGCCGAAGCAGTCCCTGCGGCTGATCAGCGACATCTTCGCCTACTGCCGCAAGGAACTGCCCCGGTGGAACACCATCTCGATCTCCGGCTACCACTTGGCCGAGGCCGGGGCCACACCCGCACAGGAGATCGCGTTCACCCTCGCCAACGCCAAGGAGTACGTGCGCACCGCGATCGCCGCCGGCCTTGACGTGGACGACTTCGCCCCCCGCCTGTCGTTCTTCTTCGTCGCCCGGACCACGCTGCTGGAGGAGATCGCAAAGTTCCGCGCGGCCCGCCGCATCTGGGCCCGGATCATGCGCGACGAGTTCGGCGCCAGGAACCCCAAGTCGCAGATGCTGCGCTTCCACACGCAGACTGCCGGCGTGCAGCTGACGGCACAGCAACCCGAGGTCAACCTCGTCCGAGTAGCCCTGCAGGGCCTCGGCGCGGTCCTCGGCGGAACGCAGTCCCTTCACACCAACTCCTACGACGAGGCGATCGCCCTGCCGACGCAGAAGGCAGCGCGGCTCGCTCTGCGCACCCAGCAGGTCATCGCGTACGAGACCGACGTAACGAAGACCGTCGACCCCTTCGCCGGGTCCTACGTCATGGAGTCGATGACCGATGACTTGGAGGCAAGTGTGCTGGAACTGATCCAGACCGTGGAGGACCGTGGCGGAGCGGTGGCGGCGATCGAGCAGGGCTTCCAGAAGTCGGAGATCGAGAAGTCCGCGTACCGGATCGCGCTGGAGATCGACAACCAGAAGCGGACTGTGGTCGGGGTCAACAAATACGTCCTCGACGAGGAAGAACCCTACGAACCACTGCGGGTCGACCCTCAGATCGAGAGCGACCAGTGCGAACGCCTCGCCGCCCTGCGCGAGGAACGCGACAACGACACCGTCGAGCGCGCTCTCGACGCGCTGCGCGCCGCAGCTCAGAGCACTGACAACGTCCTCCCCCCGATGCACGAGGCCCTGCGGCACCGTGCCACGGTCGGTGAGGTCTCCCACGCCCTACGCGACGTCTGGGGCGTGTACGTCCCCTCCGACACGTTCTGACCATGGAACCCCGGGTGGAGCCACCAGTGACAGAGATCGACATCCACACCACCGCGGGCAAGCTCGCGGATCTCCAGCGCCGCATCCAGGAGGCGACGCACGCCGGCTCCGCACGCGCCGTCGAGAAGCAGCACGCCAAGGGCAAGCTGACGGCCCGTGAGCGTATCGACCTGCTGCTCGACGAGGGGTCGTTCGTCGAGCTCGACGAGTTCGCCCGGCACCGCTCCACCAACTTCGGACTGGAGAAGAACCGGCCGTACGGGGACGGGGTCGTCACCGGGTACGGGACCGTCGACGGGCGTCCGGTCGCCGTCTTCTCCCAGGACTTCACCGTGTTCGGCGGTGCGCTGGGCGAGGTCTACGGGCAGAAGATCGTCAAGGTGATGGACTTCGCGCTGAAGACCGGCTGCCCGGTCATCGGCATCAACGACTCCGGTGGCGCCCGCATCCAGGAGGGCGTCGCCTCGCTGGGGGCGTACGGCGAGATCTTCCGCCGCAACACCCACGCCTCCGGGGTGATCCCGCAGATCAGCCTGGTGGTCGGCCCCTGCGCGGGCGGTGCGGTCTACTCGCCGGCGATCACCGACTTCACCGTCATGGTCGACCAGACCTCGCACATGTTCATCACCGGCCCGGACGTCATCAAGACCGTCACCGGCGAGGACGTCGGCTTCGAGGAGCTGGGCGGCGCCCGGACCCACAACTCCGCCTCCGGCGTGGCGCACCACATGGCCGGGGACGAGAAGGACGCCATCGAGTACGTCAAGCAGCTGCTGTCGTACCTGCCGTCCAACAACCTCACCGAACCGCCGGCGTTCCCGGAGGAGGCGGACCTCACCGTCACGGACGAGGACCGCGAGCTGGACACGCTCGTCCCGGACAGCGCGAACCAGCCGTACGACATGCACACGGTGCTCGAACACGTCCTGGACGACGCCGAGTTCTTCGAGACGCAGCCGCTGTTCGCGCCGAACATCGTCACCGGCTTCGGCCGCGTCGAGGGCCGCCCGGTCGGCATCGTCGCCAACCAGCCGATGCAGTTCGCCGGCTGCCTCGACATCAAGGCCAGCGAGAAGGCGGCCCGCTTCGTGCGCACCTGCGACGCCTTCAACGTCCCGGTCATCACCTTCGTCGACGTCCCCGGCTTCCTGCCGGGCGTCGACCAGGAGCACGACGGCATCATTCGCCGCGGCGCCAAGCTGATCTACGCCTACGCCGAGGCGACCGTCCCGCTCATCACGGTCATCACCCGCAAGGCCTTCGGCGGGGCGTACGACGTCATGGGCTCCAAGCACCTGGGCGCCGACCTCAACCTCGCCTGGCCGACCGCCCAGATCGCCGTGATGGGCGCCCAGGGCGCGGTCAACATCCTGCACCGCCGCACCATCGCCGAGGCGGACGACGTCGAGGCCACCCGGGCGCGGCTCATGCAGGAGTACGAGGACACCCTCCTCAACCCGTACATCGCGGCCGAGCGCGGCTACATCGACGCCGTGATCATGCCGTCGGACACGCGGGGTCACATCGTGCGCGGGCTGCGTCAGCTGCGCACGAAGCGGGAATCCCTGCCTCCGAAGAAGCACGGCAACATCCCCCTCTAGGCCTGCTGGGAGCCGAGATGACGATCAAGGTCGTACGGGGCAATCCGACCCCTGAGGAGCTCGCCGCCGCCTTGGCGGTGGTCAGGGCCCGCGCCGCGGCGGCATCCACCACGCCGCCCGGCGCGCCCGGCCCCAGGGACTCCTGGTCGGACCCGTCCCGCATCGCCACCCGCCGCCTGCCCCAGCCGGGCCCGGCAGCATGGGGCCGCACTTACTGGCCGGGGTGAGTGCACTGACCTAAGGGGCGCGGGGCTGTGTCGATATGCGGCTCCTCCCCCACTCTCGGCTTCGCTCGAGCGGGGGGACCCCCACCGTGAGCGCGAGCAACCACAGCGGACCCGCAGACGACTGCGGCCTGCAAGGGCAGTGCAACCCCGGGCGCCAACTTGAGTACGCGTACTCAGGCGCCCCAGCCCGGCCCAGCCACACGCTGGTGACATGCTGTGGTCCGACCCGGAGAACGAGCCGCCCGAGGAACTGCGTGAGACGCAGGAGATGGTGCGGCGACTGGGCGTCCTCGTGGCGCTGGCCATGGTGCTCGTGATGATCGTGATCGGGCTGGGATGAGCCGCCCGGGCGACGCCGTTACGCTGACCGCATGACTGATCAGCCGCGCCGCCGACTCGTCCTCGCCTCCCAGTCCCCCGCCCGGCTCGGGCTGCTGCGCCAGGCCGGACTCGACCCCGAGGTCATCGTGAGCGGCGTCGACGAGGACGCGGTCACCGCGCCGACCCCCGCCGAGCTGGCGCTCGCCCTCGCCGAGGCGAAGGCCTCCGTGGTCGCCGCCAAGCCCGAGGTCAAGGGCGCCCTGGTGATCGGCTGCGACTCGGTGCTCGAACTGGACGGCCAGGCCCTGGGCAAGCCCGCGGACGCCGAGGAGGCCACCGCGCGCTGGAAGGCGATGCGCGGACGAGCGGGGACGCTCCAGACCGGCCACTGCATCTACGACACGCTCAGCGGGCGCTACGCCTCCGGCACCGCCTCCACCGTCGTCCGCTTCGGCGACCCCACCGACGAGGAGATCGCCGCGTACGTCGCCTCCGGCGAGCCCCTCTACGTCGCCGGGGCCTTCACCCTCGACGGCCGCTCGGCCCCGTTCATCGACGGCATCGACGGCGACCACGGCAACGTGATCGGCATCAGCCTGCCGCTGGTCCGCCGGCTGCTGGCCGAACTGGGCGTCGGAATTACGGAGTTGTGGGCGCAGGCGGAGGAGTGACCGGGGAGCCGTCGCCCCCCTTGCCACCCTCGGGCGCGGCGTCGGCCGGCTCCGCCCGGGCGTCGTACGTCATGAGCAGCAGCACGATGAGCCCGAGCACGACCATCATGAACAGGAACGCCGTCCAGCCCACCAGCCCCCACGTGAACGCGCCCAGCAGACCGTGCACCACGGCGGCGCTGATCAGCAGGACCCGGCCGAGCCCGGCGGGGGCGCGGTCGCGCAGGGCGACCAGGAGCGCGACCAGGCCGCACAGGGCGAAGTAGAGACCGAAGACGATCCCGCCGATCTTCGAGGACACGGACATCATGTCCGGGTCGAGCCCCGCCAGGGACATGTCCTGCCGGTCGACCACGACCCCCAGGAACCAGTTCAGTGCCGCTACGCCGAGCGCCTCCACGAAGAGCACGACCGCCACGATCCACGCCACCGGCCTGCGCACCACCGGTCCCCACCCACTTCCCGAGCCGTCGAGCTGTCGAGCGTCATCCGATCAGTACTGCTGTTACCCCAAGTACGTTCGAGCCATCGTGAACGCTACTAACGGGTAAACCCCGGGACAAGGGTTCTGCGGAGAGCAAAGATGCGTTGGGCCATTCGTAGGGACTCAACAAAGAAACGGAGTGGGGCGCAGCACGCTCTCACAGAGACCTTGACCACATCGGAGGGCTAGGGTTTTCCGGAGGAATCCTGCGTACCGCCGTGCCACAAGGGATTTCGCGGGTCGAGCGAGCCTCGAATCACGCTCCGTGTGGGCAAGCTCACCATTGGGGACGGGTCGAAGTGCCGTGTCGGCAGTCCCTAAACTCGGCTTGTTTCAAGGAGGGAGCCTCATCGTGCGCAAGGTGCTCATCGCCAACCGTGGCGAAATCGCTGTCCGCGTTGCCCGGGCCTGCCGGGACGCCGGTATCGCGAGCGTGGCCGTCTACGCCGACCCGGACCGGGACGCTCTGCATGTCCGTGCCGCGGATGAGGCGTTCGCCCTGGGCGGTGACACCCCGGCCACCAGTTACCTCGACATCGAGAAGGTGCTGAAGGCCGCTCGCGAGTCCGGTGCGGACGCCATCCACCCGGGCTACGGCTTTCTCTCCGAGAACGCCGACTTCGCGCAGGCGGTGCTGGATGCGGGCCTGATCTGGATCGGCCCGCCGCCGGCCGCGATCCGGGACCTGGGTGACAAGGTCGCCGCCCGGCACATCGCCCAGCGGGCGGGTGCGCCGCTGGTGGCCGGCACGCCGGACCCGGTGTCCGGCGCCGACGAGGTCGTCGCGTTCGCCGA
>NZ_JBQQCE010000435.1:0-8233 GCF_052245645.1 Streptomyces sp. KR55
CTGACCCAGCCGGGCCCCAGCCGCTGCCGCCCGCGGACCCGGTCCAGCGTCATCTCGTCCCCCGTGAGCACGGCGAGCCACAGGTCGGGTCCGTACGCCTTGGCCGCCGAGCGGACGAAGGCCCAGTGGGCGGTGACGCCTGCCAGGGGGTGCAGTGGCAGGTCGACGATCCCGTGCCCGTGGTCGTCTTCGATCAGCAGGATCGCCGGGTGCTCGCGGAGTACGGAGCGCAGGGCACGCGCGCGTGCAGGGCTCACCACGGCTCCGGTGGGGTTCTGCGCGCGGTCCGTGACGATCAGGGCCCGCGCTCCCGCCGACAGGGCGCGCTCCACGTCGTCGGGGAGCGGTCCGTCGTCGTCGAGGCGGACCGGCACCGTGCGCAGGCCGAGCGCGGGGACGAGGTCGAGCAGGCTGCCCCAGCCGGGGTCCTCGACGGCGACGGTGTCCCCGGGCTTGAGGTGCACGGCGAGGACCCGCTCGATGGCGTCCAGCGAGCCCGAGGTGACGACGACGGGCCCGTCCGGCACTCCTGCGGCGTCCAGGTCGGCCCGGGAGATGCGGGCCAGCTCGGGTTCCACAGGTGCCTCGCCGTAGAGCACCGGCTCCCGGTCCGCCTGAGCGGCAGCCGCTGCGAACGCCGCCGCCAGCGAGGGCAGCAGCGCCGGGTCCGGATTGCCGGCGGACAGGTCGCGCACGCCCTCCGGTACGTCCACGCGGATGTCGTCGCGCCCGGTGGTGGCCGGCCTGGGCCGCACCCGGCTGCCCCGGCGCCCGGCGGTCTCGATGACCCCGCGCTCGCGCAGGATCCGGTAGGCGGCGGCGACGGTGTTGGGGTTCACACCGAGCCGGGACGCCAACTCCCGCATGGGCGGAAGCAGTTGCTCCGGGACCAGGGCACCGGCACCCACCGCGCGCTCGACGCTCGCGGAAATCTCTGCTGCACCCCGACCCTCGATCGGATAGTCTCCTAGCACAAAGCCAAGTATGCACTAGTGCAATGGAGAACGCCATGCAGGGAACCCAGGACACGCCGTCGCAGGCCTCGTACAGCGCCACCGACCGCACGGTTCCCACCCGCGCCGCGCACAAGGCCTCGTACGACAAGGACGTGGTGCACGCGATACTCGACGAGGGCTACGTCTGCCACCTCGGCTTCGTCCGCGACGGGGCGCCGGTCGTGCTGCCCACCCTGTACGGCAGGGTCGGCGAGCGGCTCTATGTGCACGGCTCGACCGGCTCGCGCCCGCTGCGGATGGCGGGTCAGGCCGATCCGGGCCTTGCGGTGTGCCTGACGGTCACGCATGTCGACGCGCTGATCCTGGCCCGCTCGGCCTTCCACCACTCGATCAACTACCGCTCCGTGGTGGTGCACGGCATCGCCCACAACGTCACCGACCCCGACGAGAAGCGCCAGGCCCTGGACGCGCTCGTCGACCACGTGGTGCCGGGCCGGTCGCAGGACTCGCGGCCCGCCAACGCCAAGGAGTTCGCCGCCACCGCCGTGCTCCGCCTCGACCTCGACGAGGTCTCCGCCAAGATCCGCACGGGCGGTGTCAACGACGAGCCCGAGGACCTCGCCCTCCCGCACTGGGCCGGCGTCGTCCCGCTGCGCAAGGGCTACGAAACCCCGGTCGGCGACCCGGACCTGGCCCCCGGCACCGAACTCCCCGACTATCTGGTGGCCGACCGGGCCTGCCACCAGGCGTGACCCGCGGGGCGGCCACGCACCGGGACGGACCCTGGGCCGTCCGTCACCCGAGCGGCCGCTCGTCCCGTACCGCCCGTGCCCCGCGCGTTTCGGTCACCGCGAGTCCCGCGACCGCGCCGAGCATCAGCAGGGTGCCGGTCAGTGTGGCGGTGGTGAGGTGTTCGCCGAGCAGAGCGACGGCGAGGACCGCTGCGCTGACCGGCTCGAGCAGCATGATCACGGACACGGTGGCCGACCGTACGACGGCCGCGCCCGCGAAGTACAGGGCGTACGCGAGCGCCGTGGGAACCGCAGCGATGTACGCCACGAGCCAGAGCAGCCGGACCGGTTCGGCCGTGTGCGGCACGAGCCCCTCGGCGAGCGCGAACGGCAGCAGGCACAGGGTGGTGACCGCGAACGCCCACACGGTCGTACGGGAGGCGTCCGCCCCGCCGTCCCGGCCCCAGTAGCGGGTGAGCAGGGTCATCGCCGAGTAGCCGGCGGCGGACAGCAGCGCGAGCGCCACGCCCCAGGGCCGTACGGCCGTGTCCCCGCCGCCGAGCACGAGCACCCCGAGCCCGGTGAGCGCCCCGGCCACGGCCATGAGGCCGGCGCGGCCGAGCCGCTCCCCCATGGTCAGCCGTGCGCCGAGCGCAATGAGCACGGGACCGGCGCCGAGGGTGACCACGGTCGCGACGGCGAGGCCGGTGGCGGACACGGCGGCGAAGTAGGCCGTCTGGAACACCGCGAGACCGAGGCCGGTGGCGCCGATCCGCAGTGCCTTGCGGGCGAGGGGCTCGAGTGCGGGGGTGGGCCGGGTGCGCGGGCGCAGCGGGCGGGCGGCGAGCAGCAGGACCAGTCCGGCCGCACAGCGCCAGAAGGACAGGGCGACGGAGCCCATGTCGCTGGTCCGGTAGACCAGCGAGGCGGCCGCACCCGCGGTGCCCCAGGCAGCACCGGCGACGATCAGATACAGCAGGCCTCGCCCGACGGGCAGGCCGGAGACAGCAGGGGACGCAGTGGACACGTGTTCTCTCCGCAAATGCGCAGAATTGCGCGGAAGTTCGGAGACCGCCGCTCAGCGGGGTCGCGGACGTCTTCCGCGGGCAGCACCGTTCCGCCCGGCGAGATGCCGCGGGGCGTGTGGTCCTTGAGGCCCGCCTCAGGCGGCCGGAGGCGGAAGAACGCGTGCGTCCGAATGCATGGTCAGCACCTTATGCCGCTGTTCCGCGGGCCGACAACTCGCGTTCGGGCCCGCCGCCCGCGACCGGCTCGGCGGAGCCCTTCGCGGGCGTCGACGACTGCGCGATGAACGCCCCCGCCAGGACCACCGCGCCGCCGACGATCTGCGGCGCCGACAGGTGCTCGCCGAGCAGGACCCAGGCCAGCACGGTCGCGATGACCGCCTCGAGGCAGGCCACCACGCCGGCCACCTGCGGCGAGAGCCGGCGCACGGAGAGCACGCCGGTGACGTACGCGACGACGGTCGCGACGAGCACGATCCAGGCCAGCAGCAGCACGGCCGGGACCGCGGTGCCGTCCATGTGGGCGGCGTTCCCGAGCACCGACCAGTCCATGGACCAGGGGCGGGCGACGACGGTGAGCACACCGGCGCCGATCAGCAGGCCGTAGGCGATGACGCCGAGCGGGTCCGGTGCGTCGGCGCCGGAGTCGCTGCCCTGGTCGGACAGGACGAAGTAGCCGACCTGGCAGCAGGCGGCGCCGAGCGCGAGGAGCAGCCCGAGGGCGTCGAAGCCGAGCCCGGACCACACCTCGACGACACAGGCGAGACCGCCGACCGCGAGGACCACGCCCAGCGCCGCGGCACGCGTCACCGGCCGCCGCTGCACGAACCGCACCCAGCCGAGGACGAGAGCGGGCGCGAGGTACTCGACGAGCAGCGCGACCCCCACCGGGATACGGGAGATGGCAGCGAAGTAGCAGGCCTGCACACCGGCGACGGCGAGCAGTCCGAACCCGGCGAGCAGCGCGGGGCGGCGGCGCAGCAGCGCCCGGTGGCGCACAGCGAGCGGCAGCATCACCAGGGCCGCGCCCGCCACCCGCAGCCACACCACGTGCAGCGGGTCGAGGCCCGCCTCGATCAGCGGTTTGGCCGCGACTCCGGAACCTCCGAAGGCGACCGCCGACCCGAGCGCGAGCGAGAGCCCGACGCCCTTGCCGCGGCTGTCCTGGCTGCTGACTGACGTATGCACCGGCACATGATGACAGGCGATGACATGAGCGTCACCCCCTTTGACACCTGTCTCATCGGCTGGACGCCGCGCAGCACATCAGCAGCCGGTCTCGCCGCCCCCGACGTACTCCTCGGAGCCTTCCTCGATCCGGGTGAGCAGCTCACCCGCGTCGACACCGGCGCGGTCGAGCACCTCGACGGCCCGCGCCTGCGGGTCCACGACGATCGCGGCGAGCAGATCGACCCCGCGGGCCAGGTCGTCACCGCGCCGCGCGGCCCGCTCACCGGCGTACGACATCGCTCCCGCGGCCAGCGGCGAGTAACCCCCGGCCCCGGGTACGACGGGAATCGCGCCGGAGTCCTCCACGGAGCTCTGCCAGCGCAGGCCGTAACCGATGCTGCGCTGCACGAGATAGCCGAGCAGCCGGGCGAGCTGGGGTCCGCCGCCGAAGACGGCGCGCACCTCGGGGTCGTACTCCAGAAGTGAGTGCAGCAGATGGGCGGTGTCGATCTGCCGGTCCCCGTCCCTCAGGGCCCGCCTGCGGGCACCGGCGACCACCACTGCCAGCTCCGCACTGAGCCTGGCATCGTTGTCCGCGCCGTAGGCGCCCTGGTCGTGGGCCGGCTGCTGGGGGATATGGGGTTGCACACTCTCACCCCATCAGCCCCTGCGGCTCCGGTCATCCCCGGACAGAAGCATTTTTGCGTCCCACACAGAGCGGATGCCCCCGGCCGGAATCTCCTCCTTACGGATGAGATCACGCCGAATCGACCGCGGGGGCGCGCGCCGCCTTGCCGCGCGCCGGGTGCGCAAACCACCGCACTCCACCGGCCTCCACACTTTCTGACGGTTCATCAGTATTGAATGTTCCGGCCCCTGCGGCTACGTTCCGCGACACCCAAGCCCGACACGAAGAGGTGGTCGCATGGCCGAAGTCAGCGCGGAGGCACGCATCGAGGCACCGGCCGAGAAGGTCTGGGCGCGACTCACGGACTGGTCCGCGTACGGGGAGTGGAACGCGACCCACACGAGCTTCCCCAAGGGCGGCCCCTCGACCCTGGAAGTCGGCGCGACCTTCCAGGAGAACATGAAGCTCATGGGCTTCCCGGCCGAGGTCGAGTGGGCCGTGGAGGAACTGGAACCGGCCCGGGTGCTGGCCATTCGCGGCAAGGGCCCGATGGCCGTCACCGTCGCCACGCGTTACACCCTCACACCCGACGGCGACGCCACGACGGTCCGTATCCGTATCGACGGGGAGTTCACCGGCGCGGCGGTCTCACTGATGGCGGGCAAGCTCAAGGACTCGGCGACCGCCGCGCTGGGCGAGTCGCTGCGGAAGCTGGGCGGGCTGGTGGCCTGAACTTCCCGCGGCCCGAGCCTTCGGCAGGCATGCGGAGGCGCCCCGCGGATCGTCGTTCCGCGGGGCGCCCTTTCTTACGGCTCCTGCACCGCACGGCGGGGAGGCCGTCAGTCCTCGTCGGCGAGGATCAGGTACAGCTTCTTGCGGGCCTCGTTGATGACGCCGACCGCCTTCTCCCGCTGCTCCGCACTGCCGGTCTTCCAGACCTGACTGAAGGCCTCCATCAGTCCGAAGCCGGCCTGGCGGATCTCACCGAGAGCCTCCCAGTCGATCCCGCGCGAGGCCGCCTCCCAGGGCGCCTCGGGACCTTCCTCGGCCGCCGCGCGGCCCGACTCCGTGAGCGAGAACAGCTTCTTGCCGCCCTCGGTCGCGCTGACGATCAGCCCCTCGTCCTCCAGCAGCTGGAGGGTGGGGTAGACCGAGCCGGGGCTGGGCTTCCACGCCCCGCCGCTGCGCTCGGCGATCTCCTGGATCATCTCGTAACCGTGCATCGGCCGGTCCTTCAGCAGGGCCAGGATCGAGGCCCGTACGTCACCGCGCCGTGCCCTTCCCCTCGGACCTCCTCGCCCTCGTCCACCCCAGGGTCCGGGACCGAAGCCGGGCCCGAATCCGTGGTGCCCGCCGGGGCCGAACGGCCCGAAGGCCTCACGCCGGCCGTCGAAGTCACCTCGGCCACGCCGGGGGTCGCCGTGTCCATGCCCACGCTCGTATCCGTGGCTGCGCATCGCCATCACTCCATTCCATCGTCGATCTGTCGCGATGCCTCAACGATATATCGGAATAGCTCACTCGACAACCCCGAACCGAGAACTGCGGCCCCGGCAACCGGTCCAGCACTCGCGAATTGGCCTTGGCCTGCGGCTTTGTGGAGCCTCTAGCGTCATGGCCATGCGGATTCGAATCGTCGACGCCTTCACCGACCGCCCCTTCGCCGGCAACCCGGCCGGGGTCCTGCTCCTCGACGCCTTCCCGGACGACGACTGGCTGCAGAACGTGGCCATGGAGGTCAACCACGCGGAGACGGCGTTCGCCCACCCGCTCCCCGAGAGCGGCGAGGCCGACTGGGCGCTGCGCTGGTTCACACCCGCGGCCGAGGTCGCGATGTGCGGTCACGCCACCCTCGCCACGGCCCATGTCCTGCACAGCACGGGCACCCACGAGGGCCGGGTACGGTTCGCCACGCGCAGCGGTGTGCTCGTCGCGGAGCCCCATGAGGACGGCTCGATCACCCTGGACTTCCCCACCGCCCCGCTCACACCGGCCGACATCCCCGAGGGCATCGCCGACGCCCTGGGCGCAGAGCCGGGCGCGGCCTTCGACACCGGCCCGAACGTCGGCGACCTGCTCCTGGAACTCGCCGACGAGAAGACGGTCCGTGCCCTGCGCCCCGACCACAAGGCCCTCGGCGCCCACTCGGCGCGCGGCATCATCGCCACCGCCCGGGCCGAGGACCCGTCCCGGGGCTACGACTACGTCTCGCGCTGTTTCTTCCCGAACGTCGGCATCGACGAGGACCCGGTCACGGGCAGCGCCCACACGGCTCTCGCCCCCTACTGGTCGGAGCGCCTGGGCCGCTCCGACCTCACCGGCCTGCAGGCCTCACCCCGCTCCGGCCGCGTCCGCACGGAACTGCGCGGCGACCGCACCCTGCTGAGCGGCCGCGCGGTCACCGTCATCGAGGGGGAGCTGCTGGCGTAGTCACGCCGTCGGCAGCCAGTCCACCCTGCCCGCGAGCAGCGCGTAGCCCACGAACGCGCCGATGTCGAGCAGCGAGTGCGCGACCACCAACGGACCGACGCGGCCCCAGCGCCGGTACAGGTAGACGAAGACCACGCCCATCACCATGTTGCCGATGAAGCCGCCGATGCCCTGGTACAGGTGGTACGAGCCACGCAGTACGGAGCTGGCCACCAGCGCGGAGCCCGGCGACCAGCCCAACTGGTCGAGCCGGCGCAGCAGGTAGCCGACGACGATCACTTCTTCGAGGATGGAGTTCTGCAGGGCGGAAAGGATCAGCACCGGGTACTTCCACCACACGTCGGGCAGGGCCTCGGGGACGACGGTGAGGTTGAAGCCGAGGCCGCGCGCGGCCAGGTAGAAGGCGATGCCGCTGCTGCCGATCACCGCGGCGATCGCGGCGCCCCGGCCCAGGTCCGGCCAGGGCCGGGTGCGGTCGAAGCCGAGGGTCTTCAGGCTGTGCCCCTCGCGCAGCAGGAAGTGCGCGACGAGGGCGACGGGGACGAGCGCGGTGGCGATGCCGAAGAGCTGCCACGCCAGGTCGAGCCAGGGACGGCCGGGAGCGGCCGAGGCGTTGAGGGTGGCCGCCTGGTCCTTCAGGCCGCCGGGCCTGGTGACGGATCCGATGAAGCTGATCAGTGCGGAGACACCGCTGGCACCGAGCGACAGCCCGAGCACGAGCAGCGTCTCATCACGGAGAATCCGCCGCGACGGCCGCTCCTGCGGCTCGGATTCGGCCACCCGGCCCGTCTCCGCCTGCACGCCTGCCTCCAGTCGAGTAGTCCTGCTCCGCGCTCATCTTCGCCCGTCGGCATCCCGACGAGATTACGAAGATCGCACACTCCGACCGCACGACAGCCTTGCAGACGCACTTTCCCCGGCCCGCGGCTCCCCCGCCCAAGGAAGCCGTCATCCCGTCCGCGCCGGCTCCGGCAACCCCACCGGCCAGGCGTGCACCGGTTCCCCGAGGCGGCTCAGCTCGGCGTAGCGCCGCGTCGTGGCAGCCAGCGCCGCCGCGCGCGACAGCCCGCCCTCCAGTGCCCGGTGGAAGGTCGCGACCTGCCAGGACGCCCCGTTGACCCGGCGCCGGCAACGCTCGTCGATCACGCCCAGGTAGAGGTCCCGGTCGGCCGGTTCGACGCCCCACGCGTCCAGCCCTGCCTCGGCGAGCGGCAGCAGTTCGTCCCGTACGAGACTGACCGCCTCGACCTGGGTCGTCCCGCCGTACCGCCCGCGCCGCGGCCAGGTGAAGCG
>NZ_JBQQCE010000436.1:0-8231 GCF_052245645.1 Streptomyces sp. KR55
AACCTGATCACACCGTCGCCGGCCGTCCACGCACGTAACCCCTGAGGGGGAAGCCCCGCACTACTGTGCAGCGACGATCCGGACCGCGCTCGCGGCGCTCTCCGCCCCGTCGGCGCCCTTCCCGTCGCCGGACGCCGTACGCCACCGGCTGTCGCTGTTCCCGGCCGTCCACTCCCGGCCGGCGTACGAGACGCGCTCGATGTGCAGTGCGGAGGCATTGGCGACCGCCCAGTGCGCGAGCTGCCAGCCGCGCTCCCGGACGCTGCGTCCGTCGGCGCCGGTGTCCGCGGTCACCGGTACGGTCACCGTGCGCCCGCTGGTCTCGGTGATCAGGTCGCTCGGCGCGGGCGTCGGCGTCGCGCCCACCTCCGCGCCGGCCTGCGCCACCGCGTCCCGCCCGAAGTCCCGTACGAGCGCGGAGCGCACCGCGTCCGGACCGGCGGTGGGGGCTGCGCCCGGGCGGCCCTGACAGGTCAGCGTGGCCGCGGCCCGCCCGGTGAGCGCGGCGGCGAGCAGGATGGCGTCCGGCTCGTGCTTGGCGTAGGCCTCCGGAAATCCGCTGCGCTGCACGCGCTGCGCGGCCACGGTGAGCGGCAGCCGGGTGTAGCCGGGCACCTCGACCAGATGGTCGTAGAACATGCCCGCCGAGTAGATCGGGTCCATGATCTCCTGCTCCGTGCCCCAGCCCTGCGACGGCCGCTGCTGGAACAGGCCGAGCGAGTCCCGGTCGCCGTGGTCGATGTTCCGCAGCGCCGACTCCTGGAGGGCGGTCGCCAGCGCGATCGTCACGGCCCGCTCGGGCAGTCCGCGCGCGGTGCCGACGGCGGTGATCGTCGCCGCGTTCACCGCCTGCTCGGGCGTGAACTCGTACGTCGCCCCGTCGTCGTCGGCCGACACGACCTTGCACTGCGGTCCGCCAGGGCCTCCGGTGACGTACTGCACCACGAGATAGCCCGCGACCGCGAGCAGGACCACGAAGGCCGCCCCGATACGGAAGAGGCGGCCACGACGCTGAGGAGTAGGGGACGGCTCTGGCATCCGTACAAGGTACTGGAGTTCGTCAAGGCGCCCGCCCCGGGTGTGGACAGTGCTTCAGCGGACCGGCGCGTTAGGGTCGACGGCATGGCCGACACCCCGCTTGACCTCACCCTGGACGCCGCACAGCTCACCGCCCGGCTCGTCGACTTCCCCTCCGAGAGCGGCAGCGAGAAGCCGCTCTCGGACGCGATCGAGGGTGCCCTGCGCGCCCTGCCGCACCTGACGGTCGACCGCTACGGCAACAACGTCGTCGCCCGCACGAACCTGGGCCGGGCGGAGCGCGTGATCCTCGCCGGTCACATCGACACCGTGCCGATCGCCGACAACGTGCCGTCCAGGCTGGACGACGAGGGTGTGCTGTGGGGCTGCGGCACCTGCGACATGAAGGCGGGCGTCGCGGTCCAGCTGCGCATCGCGGCCACCGTCCCGGCCCCGAACCGCGACCTGACGTTCGTCTTCTACGACAACGAGGAGGTCGCCGCCGAGCTCAACGGCCTCAAGCATGTCGCCGAGGCCCATCCGGAGTGGCTGCGGGGCGACTTCGCGGTGCTGCTGGAACCGTCGGACGGTCAGGTCGAGGGCGGCTGCCAGGGCACCCTGCGCGTGCTGCTGAAGACCAGGGGCGAACGGGCCCACTCGGCGCGCAGCTGGATGGGCTCCAACGCGATCCACGCGGCGGCGCCGATCCTGGCCCGCCTGGCCGCGTACGAGCCGCGCTACCCGGTGATCGACGGTCTGGAGTACCGCGAGGGCCTGAACGCTGTGGGGATTTCGGGGGGTGTGGCCGGAAATGTCATCCCGGACGAGTGCGTCGTGACGGTCAACTTCCGTTACGCCCCGGACCGCACCGAGGAGGAGGCGATCGCCCACGTCCGCGAGGTCTTCGCGGACTGCGGGGTGACCGACTTCGTCGTCGACGACCACAGCGGAGCCGCCCTGCCCGGCCTGTCCCACCCGGCCGCGGCAGCCTTCATCGAGGCGGTCGGGGGCACCCCGCAGCCGAAGTACGGCTGGACGGACGTCTCCCGCTTCAGCGCGCTGGGCATCCCGGCGGTCAACTACGGCCCCGGCAACCCGCACTTGGCGCACAAGCGGGACGAACGGGTCGACACGGCGAAGATCCTGGCGGGCGAGGAGCGCCTGAGGTCCTGGCTCACGGCGTGAGACCGGCCGGTGCTGTGGCGCTTCATGGCGGACATGCACACGTACCCCGTCCTTAACCCGCGTAGATCTACGCTGAGGTGGAACGACCCCGCAACGGAGGGAGCGCACATGGCCACCGGCAACCCTGAGGGCAAGAAGCAGCCGCCGGAGGAGCAGCGCCTCGGCCCGGTCCTCCGTCGGCGGAGCCAGGTGACGGCGAGCACGACGGACCAGCGACTGCTGGACGCGGGCGGCCCGTCGGACTGGGTCCACACGGACCCCTGGCGAGTCCTGCGCATCCAGTCGGAGTTCATCGAGGGATTCGGCACGCTGGCCGAACTCCCGCCCGCCATCAGCGTGTTCGGCTCCTCCCGTACGCCGGTGGACTCCTCGGAATACGACATCGGCGTCCGCCTGGGCCGAGGCCTGGTCGAGGCGGGCTTCGCGGTCATCACGGGCGGCGGCCCCGGGGCGATGGAGGCCGCCAACAAGGGCGCGTGCGAGGCGGGCGGCATCTCGGTCGGCCTCGGCATCGAGCTGCCCTTCGAGCAGGGCCTGAATCCCTACGTCGACATCGGCCTCAACTTCCGCTACTTCTTCGTCCGGAAGATGATGTTCGTCAAGTACGCGCAGGGCTTCGTGGTCCTGCCGGGCGGCCTCGGCACGCTGGACGAACTCTTCGAGGCGCTCACCCTCGTCCAGACCCAGAAGGTCACCCGCTTCCCGATCGTCCTCTTCGGCAGCCAGTACTGGGGCGGCCTCGTCGACTGGCTCCGCAGCACCCTGGTCGCCCAGGGCAAGGCTTCGGAGAAGGACCTGCACCTCTTCCACGTCACGGACGACGTGGAGGAGGCGGTGGCGTTGGTGTCGAAGGAGGCGGGGCGCTGAAAACCAGCCCCTCCGGCGTTTGACCAGTCCCTCCGGCGTTTGCTGAAGAACCAGCCCTTTGGGGGTCCCCCTCTGGGGGAGTTTGAGGAGCGGGAGTCCAGGGGGCGGAGCCCCTGGCGGGGTCGAAGGGGGCGGAGCCCCTGGGGATGGGACGGGTAGGGGCGGCGGGGGCGAGAAGCGGCCTACGCCAGCCCCCGCCGGGCCACCGCCGGAGGACGATGCCCGGCGATCGACGCCACCATGTCGAGCACCTGCCGCGTCTCCGCCACCTCGTGCACCCGGTACACCTGCGCCCCGAGCCACGCGGACACCGCAGTCGTCGCCAGCGTGCCGATCACCCGCTCCTTGACGGGCCTGTCCAGCGTCTCTCCCACGAAGTCCTTGTTGGACAGCGACACCAGCACCGGCCACCCGGTCTCCACCATCTCCCCGAGCCTGCGCGTCGCCTCCAGACTGTGCCGCGTGTTCTTCCCGAAGTCGTGCCCGGGATCGATCAGCACCGACTCCCGCGGTACCCCCAGCGACACCGCCCGTTCGGCCAGCCCGACGGTCACCCGCAGGATGTCGGCCATGACGTCGTCGTACGTCACCCTATGCGGCCGCGTACGCGGTTCCGCACCGCCGGCATGCGTGCACACCAGCCCCACCCCGTACCGCGCGGCGACCTCCGCGAGCCGCGGATCCACCCCGCCCCACGCGTCGTTCAGCAGATCCGCCCCGGCCTCGCACACGGCCTCGCCGACCTCGTGCCGCCAGGTGTCCACGCTGATCACGACGTCCGGGAACCGCCGCCGGACCTCCGCCACGAACCCGACCGTCCGCCGCGCCTCCTCCTCGGCGGTCACCTCCTCGCCCGGGCCGGCCTTGACCCCGCCGATGTCGATGATCGCGGCCCCCTCCGCCACCGCCTGCTCCACGCGCGCGAGGGCGGGCTCGTCGTGGAAGGTGGCCCCGCGGTCGTAGAAGGAGTCCGGGGTCCGGTTCACGATCGCCATGATCACCGGCTCGTGCGGGTGGAACTCCCGCCTGCCCAGCCTGAGCATCCCCTGTGACCTCTCCTCGTACGTCCTGGCCCGCGGCCTTTCCGGCCGCCTGCGACCCTAACTGTCAGACTCGCATGGCACGATCGGACCCTGACACATTCGATGTCGGCGTACGCCGGCACACTCCGCGTGGGGACCCTCAGCGATGGTGATGTTCTTGTTCCTGGTCGTGGCCCTCGCCGTCGTCGTCGCGGCGGTGACACTCGCCGTGGTGGGCGGCGGCGAGCACGGCCCGCTGCCCGAGGCCGCACCCGAGCGGCTCCATGACCCGCTGCCCCCGGACCGCCCGGTCGCCCGCGCGGACGTCGACTCCCTGCGCTTCCCGCTCGCCGCCCGCGGCTACCGCATGACGGACGTGGACGACGCCCTGGGCCGCCTCGCCGCCGAGCTCGCCGAGCGCGACGCCCGGATCGCCGACCTGGAGTCCGCCCTGGTCGGCGCCCGGGCCGCAGCCCGCGCCTCCCTGGAGAAACACGGGCCGGAGGAGGACCGGTGAGCGACGGCACGGCCCTGGCAGGCCCCGACGGCGCGCTGCGCTGCCCCTGGGCCCTGTCCACCGAGGACTACGTGACGTACCACGATGAGGAGTGGGGCCGCCCGGTCCACGGCGACGACGCGCTGTTCGAGCGGCTGGCCCTGGAGGCCTTCCAGTCCGGCCTGTCCTGGATCACCATCCTGCGCCGCCGCCCCGGCTTCCGCGCCGCCTTCGCCGGTTTCGAGATCGCCAAGGTGGCCGCCTTCACGGACGCCGACCGCGAGCGCCTGCTCGCCGACCCCGGCATCATCCGCAACCGCGCCAAGATCGACGCGATCCTCGCCAACGCGCGCGTGCTGGCCGACTGGTCCCCGGGCGAGCTGGACACCCTGATCTGGTCCCACGCCCCCGACCCGACGACCCGCCCGGTCCCGAAGACGCTGTCCGACGTCCCGGCGGTCACACCCGAGTCGACGGCCCTGTCCAAGGCCCTGAAGAAGAGGGGCCTGCGCTTCGTGGGCCCGACGACGGCGTATGCGTTGATGCAGGCGTGCGGGTTGGTCGACGACCACCTGGAAGCCTGCGTGGCGAGAAGCGCCCCCTAAGGGGCGCGGGGCTGTGCTCGATGTGCGGCTCCTCCCCCACTCTCGGCTGCGCTCGAGCGGGGGGACCCCCACCGTGGGCGCGACCAGCCACAACGAACCCGCAGCCTCAGAACTCACCGCCCCAGATACTTCGGCTTCTCCTTGTTCACAAAGGCCTGCACCGCAATCGCATGGTCCTCCGAGGACCCCGCCCGAGTCTGCAGCTCATCCTCCTTCTCCAGCGTCTCCGCCAAGGAGTGGGACAGCCCGTACGCCACCGCCTCCTTGATCGCCCCATAGGCGACCGTCGGCCCCTCGGCCAGCGCCCGCGCGATGGTCTCCGCCTCGCCGCGCAGCGACTCCGACGGCACGACCCGGTTCGCGATCCCCAGCTCGTACGCCTCCTGCGCCTTGATGCTCCGCGGGAACAGCAGCAGGTCGGCGGCCCGCCCCGGCCCGACGACGCGCGGCAGGGTCCAGGAGATCCCGGAGTCGGCGGTCAGCGCCACACCGGCGAAGGACGTGTTGAAGGCGGCGGTGTCGGCCACCACCCGGTAGTCCGCGGCGAGCGCGAAGCCGAAGCCCGCCCCGGCCGCGACCCCGTTCACGCCCGCGACCACCAGCTTCGCCATGCCCGTGAGCGCCCGCACGATCGGGTTGTAGTGCTCCCGCACCGTGCTCATCGTCTGCCCTTCGCCCCCGCCCGCCTCCCGGTCGGCGGCCAGCAGTCCGATGTGCTCCTTGAGGTCCTGCCCCACGCAGAACGCCCGGTCCCCGGACGCGGTCAGCAGCACCGCCCGTACGGCGTCGTCGGCCGCCGCGGACTGGACCGCCTCCCTGAGGGCGACCTTGGTCTCGATGTTCAGCGCGTTCATCGCCTCGGGGCGGTTCAGCGTGATCGTCGCAAGCCCGTCGCTCACCTCGTAGAGCACGGTGTCGGCCATGGCGTATCCCCTCCGGAGTCGCGGCTGCGGGCGTACCGGTCAGTACGTCCTGTCTGAGGACAGCATGGCGGAGATCACCGACAACGGCCCCGAGCGTCCATGTGACCTGCGTCAAAGAATTTGTCCCGGCTTCCGCTCCGCGGAAGTCCGTGCGGCTGCGCAGTATCGCAGTCACATCGCCGAATTGAGTGGTTTTGCTCGCGCGCGTTGCCCAAGCGATGCCGACTGATGTTGGTCATCGGGTCGTGAGATGCGGGATAATGGCTTGGAAGCAATGTGCTCGATGCCGGTGTCGCGTGTCCCCTCACGGACCGCGCGTGCCCTTCAGCGGGCCGTCGGCTTTGACGATGAGCTGGTTTTCAGGAAGGGGAACGAGCATGGCGGCCATGAAGCCGCGGACGGGTGACGGCCCGCTCGAGGTGACCAAGGAGGGGCGGGGCATCGTCATGCGCGTTCCGCTCGAAGGCGGCGGTCGGCTCGTCGTCGAGCTGACCCCGGACGAGGCCGACGCGCTCGGCGACGCCCTCAAGAAGGTCGTGGGCTGACCCGCAGGCGACCATACCCTTTCAGACGCCCCGGCACTGTATTCGGTGCCGGGGCGACTGTTTGCTCAGGTCGACCGGCCAGGGATTGCCGCTTGGGGCTGTCGCCTGGGGCTGTGGCCTGGGGTTATCGCTTCACCGCGCACAGCAACCCGTCGCCCACCGGCAGCAGCGACGGCACCAGCTCCTGGCTCTCGCGCACCGCGCGCAGCAGCTCCCGCAGCCGCAGTACCTCCGTCGGCTGGGGTCCCGAGTCCACCGTGCGGCCGTTCGCGAAGACACCCTCGAACACGACCAGCCCGCCGGGACGCAGCAGGCGCAACGATTCAGCGAGGTACTCCAGCACCTCCAGCCGGTCGCCGTCGCAGAAGACGAGGTCATAGCCGGCGTCCGCGAGCCGCGGAAGGACGTCCAGGGCGCGGCCCGGGATGAAACGGGCGCGATTGCTGGCGAACCCCGAGGCGCGGAAGGCCTGCCGGGCGAACTGCTGGTGCTCGGGCTCGGGATCCACGGTGGTCAGGACGCCGTCCGGCCGCATCCCGAACAGCAGATGAATCCCTGACACACCGGTCCCGGTGCCGATCTCCGCGATGGCCTTGGCGTCCACGGAAGCGGCCAGCAACCTCAGCGCGGCGCCCGTGCCGGGCGACACCGAGCGCAGCCCTGCTTCACGGGCCCGGTCACGGGCCCAGCGCAGCGCTTCGTCCTCGGCGACATAGGCGTCGGCGAACGCCCAGCTCGTCTGCCGGTTGCCGGTAATGACCCTCTCCTGTCCCCGTGGTTGCCTGGGCGTGACTGTATCCGTTGCCGTCGGGAACCCGCAGATGGGACCAGGCGTTTAGAAGGGCGGGAGACAGGAGTGGGGGACACAGTTGGATCACGACGACTCGCGGGACGCCGAGCAAGTGCTGACGCAGCCGCATCAACCGCATCAGCCGTATCAGCACAGATCAATTTCTCGTAAAACCGCTTATCCGGAGCTAACGGACGAGGTGGCTATGGTAGGGGCTCCACTGGACACCACCAGAGCCGACAGGGGAGGTGCGGCTGCGCCTTTGAACCGGGCAGGAGTGCTGCGGCGCTTCCTCGGGTCGGCGGGCAGGCCGAAATCCGTGAACGACACCGCTGCTGACCACAGCCACGCCGCTGACCACGACCGGACCGCGACGTTCTCCACCGACGCGGACGGGCAGGCGTGGACTCCGCCCACGTGGGAGGAGATCGTCAGCACGCACAGTGGCCGCGTCTACCGGCTGGCGTACCGCCTCACAGGCAACCAGCACGACGCCGAGGACCTCACCCAGGAGGTCTTCGTCCGCGTCTTCCGCTCCCTGTCCACGTACACGCCGGGCACGTTCGAGGGCTGGCTGCACCGCATCACCACGAACCTCTTCCTGGACATGGTCCGCCGCAAGCAGCGCATCCGCTTCGACGCCCTCGGCGAGGACGCGGCCGAGCGGCTGCCCAGCCGTGAGCCCACCCCGCAGCAGGTCCTCAACGACGCGCACTTCGACGCGGACGTCCAGCAGGCCCTCGACACCCTCGCACCCGAGTTCCGCGCCGCGGTCGTCCTG
>NZ_JBQQCE010000437.1:0-8230 GCF_052245645.1 Streptomyces sp. KR55
GCCCGTGCCCGACGAACCGCCTCCGCCCGTCTCGCTCTCGCTCGGCGTCGGCGTCGGGCTCGGTGACTGCGTCGGCAGAGCGGTCGGCACACTCGTCGGCAGCGTCGGGACGACGGTCGGCAGGCCTCCCGTCGTACCGCCCGAAGTCCCGCCCCCGTCCGTCACCTTGATGGTCGCCGCCGGCTTCACCGTCTCCTTCGGGGAGCACTTGGTGTCCGTCGAGATCGGCTTGTTGACGTTGATGTTGTACGCGTCCGGGGTCAGGGACACCTCGCCCGGCGCCGTCAGCTTCAGTTTGCCCTTCATGTCGGACAGCTTCATGTCGCTGTTCTTGGGGATCGGCGGGTTCTGCCGGGGCCCCTCCATCGCGACATCGGCCGTCTGCGCGCCGGCCGCCTTCAGCGTGCCGGTCGGCTGGACCGTGTCCTTCTCCAGATCAAGGATGTCGGGGTTCTTGGACGCCGCCTGGACGAACTTCCAGACGATCTCCACCTCGTCCCCGACCTTCGCCTCCGCGGGGGCGGTGATCTCCACCTTCGTCGTCCCCTGGACCGGCGGCAGCCCGGAGATCGAGGGCGGGATGCACTCGGTCGCGTACGACACCTCCGCGGCCTGCGCCGGCCCGGCGGCCACGCCGAGCAGGACACCCGCGCCGCCCAGCATCAGGGCGACGCCCGCCGCTGACGTTCTGCTTCCTCGAGGACGACCACGTCGGCCGACCGGTGTGACTCTCCTTCTCTCGCTCACGTCTGTGCCTTCCTGGAGGGAGTCGTAGGACTCGTCGGGCTGTCGTCGTGCGGTGCGGAGAGCCGACCGGCCGTGCCCGGATCGGCGTCCGGGGTGAACCACGGCAGGGTCGAAGTCGATGCGGGCGCCTGTTCGCGCGAGGTCAACCGCGGCAGGCGCAAGGTGAGTTCGGGCAGTCGCAGGCCCCGGTGGCGGGCGCCGCCCGGCCGGGGTGGGCGGACCCGGTCCACCACGGCCATCCCGATGCGGAACACCGCGGCCGGTACGACCAGGCACACCAGGACCCAGAACAGGATCACGCCCCACGGCCGTCCCACGCCCCAGGGCTGCTCGGCGAGCACCTTGCCGCCGTACTTCAGCGAGACGGTGTAGTCGCCGTGCGCCCCGGCCGCCAGCTCCACCGGCAGCCTGATCTGTGCCTTGCGGCCGGGCTCGATGGTGCCCCGCCACTGCTGCTCCTCCCACTGCGGGGCGAACACGCCGTGCGAGGTGCCGACCTGGAAGACCGGGTTCTTGATCGCCGAGGTGCCGACGTTGCCGACGGTGAAGACGAGGGTGCGGGCGGGGGGCGCCCCGAACCAGGTGAGCAGCCCGCTGGAGCCGTCCAGCCGGGTGTCGTTGAGCACCGACAGCCGACCGCCGGCCGGTTCCGCGGGCAGCGGTTCGACGGCGTGCCCGGCGACCTGGAAGATCGCGTCGGCCTGCGCCTTCGCCCCGGTCACGGTGGCGACGTGCACCACGCACGGGCACGGCACCGGCGGCTCGGCGACCGGCAGCTCCTTGCGGAAGCGGCCCTCGGCGTCGGTGGTGACGGCCCGGCCGTCGGCGTTGGCGCAGGAGTTGGTGCCGCCGATCACGCCCCGGGACGGCACCGACTGCCCGCAGATCAGGATCATCAGCAGCGCCCGCTCCCGCCACCCGCTGCCGGTCACGGTGACCGAACCACCGGTTCCCGCCTGGGACTTGGACAGCTTCACAGTGGGCCCTTCGGCGGCAGCGGCCGGCGTGAGGGGCGCGAGGAGCAGCGCAAGTGCCGCGATCAGCACAGGAATCCGCGTCTTCACCGCATCGCTCCCGTCAACTCAGCATGGTCCCACTGGTGTTCCGGCTCGCTCTCGGTCGTACGGCGCCTTCGACGTCGTACGACCGCCCCGGCCGCCGCTACGAAGATCAGCGCACCGACCCCTGCCGCCCCGCCCCACGGCACGAACCGCGCCGACGCCTGCGCCGTGTCGCGCGCCCCGCCCGCCGCGGTCACCGTCAGCCGGACGTCCACCGCGTCCAGGGCGGGCCGGTCGGGCCACGGTTCGTCGAGCCGCACCCGGTGGCCGGGCGCCAGCTGGAGCGGCAGAGTGCGCGGGGACCGGTCGAGGACGGTGCCGAGGACGCCGTCGGCGTGCACGGCCAGGGTCGGTACGAGGACCGTCGTACCCCGGTTGACCAGGTCGTACGTGATGCGGTCACCGTCCACGGCCACGTGCTCGACGGTCAGCGCGGACAGCGTCGGACCGCCGGTGCGCAGCCGCAGGGGGACGGACCGGGAGCGGCCGTCGCCGTCGCGTACGACGATCGTGCCCGCGCGGTCCTCCGGCACGGCCCCCTCGGGCACGGTCACGGCGAACGGGATGTCGGCGCGGGTGCGGGCGGGCACGCGCACCTCGGCGTCGGCGAAGCTGACCGGGACGCCGGTGCTGCGCAGCCGTACGGTGACCGGGTGCCCGGCACGGTTGGTCACGGACACCGTGTCCTGCAGGGCGGTTCCGGGCGTGCCCTCGGCGTAGAAGGACGGGCGGCCGCCGCCGGCGGGCGCGACGGACCAGCCGTCGGCCGCGCTCGCCGTCGGGGCGGCGCACAGCAGAGCGAGGAGGGACAGGCACACGGCACGGGCGGCATACGACATCGGCGGCTCCATCAACGCCTCGTTGAGAAGCGACGGGCGGGAATACCGGAACGGTCAGCGGCGGACGCGTACCGCCTGGTTCCGGCGTGTCAGCCACAGCGCGCCCGCCGCGCCCGCGAGCAGGACCGTTCCGCCGAGCGTGCCGAGGGCGATCGCGGAGTCCTCGGGGCCGGTCTGCGGGAGCTCGGCTCCGGAGTCGCTGCCGCTCTGGGTGCCGGTCGAGCCACCACCGGCCGCCGCCGTGACGTCGAGGGTCAGGGACGGTCCGGGATCGTTGCTGGGCGTGCAGGTGGTGGTCGTACCGAGGGCCTTGATGGTGAGTACACCTGCCGTGAAGGTGACCTTGCCCGTCTTCTTCGCGGTGTAGGTGCCGGACAGGTCGTTGATCTTGATCGGGGTGTCGGCGGGGATCGCTTCCTGGTTGGCGGGGCCGGTGACCTTCATCGTGCCGCTGTCGGCGCCGCCGAGTTCGATGGTGGCGCTCGGGTTCATCGCGCCCTTGCCCAGTTCGACCGGGCTGGAGGAGACGCCCTTCTGCCAGGACATGGTGATCTTGTAGCCGCTGCCGCTCTTGACGCCCTTGATGTCGATCGGCGAGACGGCACTCTTGTCGCCGATCGGCGTCTTGCACTGGTAGTTGACGTCGACGACCTCGGCGTGGGCCGTCGGGGCGGCGAGCAGCACCGCCGAGCCGGCCAGGGCCGCGGCGGACGCGAGCGCGGCGGTTCGTTTCCGGTACGACATCGTCCCCTCATTCCTGACGGCACATCAGATCGGCCGTCAAGGTACGCCCGGGGAGTTGAGGAGGGAAGACGCGGAGCACGCCGGAGTTGTGACGATCCGGCGTGCGTGCGGTGACGTACGAAGAGGGGTTCGAACCCCGGGTAACCCCAGGCGGGCGTTACGCGGGCGCTCCGAGTTCGGCCCACACCGTCTTGCCCGCGACGCCGGGCGTGCGCACAACCCCCCAGTCCAGGCACAGGCGCTGGACGATGAACATGCCGTGGCCGCCGGGGCGGCCGGCACGGTGCGGGGTGCGCGGGGCCGGCTGGCCGGCGCCGCGGTCGGAGACCTCGATGCGCATCACCTTGTTGTCACAGGCGATCCACAGCTCGTCCGGCCCTTCCGCATGCAGACAGGCGTTGGTGACCAGCTCGGACACGACGAGCAGTACGTCCTCGGCGGCGGCCCGCTGGTCCGCGGTGGCGGCCGGCAGCCAGCCCCACGCGTACAGCGCCTGGCGGGCGAAGTCGCGGGCGAGCGGGACGACGCCGCTCGCGCCGTCGAAGCTCAGCCTGCGGGCCTGACGCGCCGCCGACGACACGGACGCCCCGGTCCCTGACGCGCCCCCCTCGGACGCCCCGGAAGCGCCGCTGGGCTCCGGGCCGCGGTCGCCCGGCGAGTAGGGCCGGGTGGTGCTCATCAGCGCTTCACCTCACCGATTCACCAGTTCACGTTTCAAGAGTGCTTTCCGAACACGCGGTGTGCTCAGTGTTCGGTACTCAGTGTGGGTCACGCGGTCGGCACGGGTACACACGGCCCGTACACCGCACGCAGGAAAATGACCGGTTCGCCCGGTCCGCCGTGCCACCCCCGTCATGATTGCCGCCGACATGTTCAGGATGTCTCCTGCCCGGCCCGACCGGCGGGACACCCCCTTGTTCGGCACGACCGGCGCGCTCAGTCGGACTCGCCCTCACCGGCCAGGGCCGCCTCGACCGAATCGTGGACGGTGAAGACCGCCCCCGCTCCGGTGATCTCGAAGACGCGGGCCACCACGGGCTGCATGCCCGCCAGATGCACCCTGCCCCCGGCGGCCTCGGCCTTGAGCCGGGCACCCAGCAGCACGTTGAGCCCGGTGGAGTCGCAGAACTCCAGCCGCGAGCAGTCGACGACAAGCCGACTGAAACCCTTGGCGAGGCATTCCTCGAGTGGTTCACGCAACAGATCGGCGGTGTGGTGATCCAACTCACCTGCCGGAGTCACGACGGCGCTGGGGCCCTCTTCCCGCACCTCCACCAGAAGCCGGCCCGACTGTGCGCTGCCGACCGTCCCGTGGTCCATGCCGTCTCTCTCCCGAGGTCGTGGCTGCTGACGTTTGCCCTCGAACACTACGCCTTCCCTACGCCCTTCGACAGCCGAACATCCGCCCAGAAACGGACATTTCTCCACAGAACGGACTTGCGATCGGCTCGGGAAAGCGGGTAGGGCTAGTAGAGACACGTAACCGACACGGCCGGCTTTGGAGGCGCCGCACACCGCAGTGCACGTACTGGCTTCGGCAGCCATATGCCGAGAACGATGGAGGACATCATGTCACCCCGGCTCGACGCATCGCATACCCGGACGGCGACGTCGACACCCCCTCCGGAACATCTGGATCCCATCGAGCGTAACGGCGATCACACCGACGCACTCGCCGTCAGGGACGACGTACTCGCCCTGCAGGACGACGTACTCGCCGGACTTCCGGAGATCCCCCCGTACGACGAGGTCGGCCCCGTCGATGCACGGGCCCTGTCCAAGACTCTCTTCGAGCGGCTGGAGTCCCTCGAGGAAGGCACGCACGAGTACTCGTACGTCCGCAACACGCTCGTCGAACTCAACCTCGCCCTGGTCAAGTTCGCCGCCTCCCGGTTCCGCTCCCGCAGCGAACCGATGGAGGACATCATCCAGGTCGGCACGATCGGCCTGATCAAGGCGATCGACCGCTTCGAACTCAGCCGCGGCGTCGAGTTCCCGACCTTCGCGATGCCCACCATCGTCGGCGAGATCAAGCGCTTCTTCCGCGACACCTCGTGGTCGGTGCGCGTGCCGCGCCGGTTGCAGGAACTCCGCCTCGACCTGGCCAAGGCCGGTGACGAACTGGCCCAGCAGCTGGACCGCGCCCCCACGGTGGGGGAACTGGCCGAGCGCCTCGGCATCTCCCACGACGAGGTCGTCGAGGGCATGGCCGCGTCGAACGCGTACACCGCCTCGTCGCTGGACGCCCAGCCCGAGGAGGACGACAGCGAGGGTGCGCTCGCGGACCGGATCGGCTACGAGGACCACGGGCTCGAAGGCATCGAGTACGTCGAGTCGTTGAAGCCGCTGATCGCCGAACTCCCGCACCGGGACCGGAAGATCCTCTCCCTCCGCTTCGTCGCCAACATGACTCAGTCCGAGATCGGCGACGAACTCGGTATCTCGCAGATGCACGTGTCGCGGCTGCTGTCGCGCACGCTGGGGCGACTGCGCAAGGCGCTGACGGTCGAGGAGTGACGACCGTCCCGCAGTAACGGCTCGTCGTCCGGCGCCTTCCGGGGCGCCGGACGAGCCATGCCCGGGAACCTCTCGGTTATCGGGTTGTTGCGGAAAGGCCTCCCCACGGGCCGCCTTCCACCACTATGGTCACCCGCAAACTGGCCGGTATGTCAGGGATCTTGACGTACCACGGGGGCACGAGGAGGCGGGTGGATGGCTCTGGCCGACGGGACCGGCAGGGACGCCGGAGCCGCACCGCACTCCGGCGCGTCCGACGCACGGCTGACGGAACTGCTGCGCGCCGACACCGCCACCGCGTATCCGGCCCTCCAGGAACTGCGCGCCCGCCACCGCGCATCGGTCCTCGCCTACGCCCGGCTGTGCACGACGAGCGAGTCCACCGCCCGGCAGCTCGCAGCGCAGGCCTTCACGCTCGCGGCCCGCGAGACGGCCCGCGGCACCGACCCCGCCGTACCGTTGCGGCACCACCTCCTGCTGCTCACTGTGCGGGTGGCCACGGACTGGGCCGCGGACGAACGGTCCGCCGGTCTCGACGCGGGTCTGCTGCTGGTCCTGAACACGGCAGGCCCGGTCGGTCCCGTCCCGCCCATGCTCGCGGCGTACCAGTCCCTGCCGTCCCGCACCCAGGGGCAGCTCTGGTACGCGGTGGTGGAGCAGGAACCCGACGAGCGCACGGCCACACTGCTCGGCCGCACCCGCGAGGACGTGACATACGGCACAGAACAGGCCCTCCAGGCGTTGGGCCGGGCCTGTCTGACGTCCCGGCTCGCGGCCTCCGACGACCCGCACTGCCGGGACTTCCGCCGGCTCATCGAGGAGTCGGTACGGCCCGACGGCCCACGCCACAGCCCCGACCTGGACGCCCACATGGCGCGCTGTGTGCACTGCGCCACGGCGTACGAGGAGCTGACCGCCCTGCGCGACTCCCCGCGCACCGCGCTGGCCGAGGGGCTGCTGCCGTGGGCGGGCACGGCGTACGTCACACGCGACGGCGAGCCGGGCGTCCACCTCCGTATCCGGCAACGGAATCGGACGCCCTACCGCCGCCTCGCGCTGACCTCCGCGGTACTCGGCGCGGCCCTGGTGCCGCTGCTGGTCGTCCTGCTCGCACCGGGCGAGACCGCCTCCCAGGACCGGACCGACCCCGGCCCCATCACCACACCGGTGGCCCCGCCCCCCGTGACGGTCACGGCGACGGTGTCGGCAAGCCCGCCGACGCCCACCACGAAGTCCCCGTCACCGACGAGGAGTTCGACCCCGCCGCACACTCCGAGCCCGAAGCCCTCCCCAACGCCTCCGCCGACACATCCGCCGAGCGGCTCCTACGCCCAGGTCGTGAACGTCGCCTCCGGGCTGTGCCTGGACATCCGCGACGGGGTGATGGAGAAGGGCACGGATGTCGTCACGGCGCCGTGCGGCGCGTCCCCTACGCAGCGGTGGCGGGTCGACGCGGGACGGGGTGTCGTCCAGTCGTCCGCCGACCCCGACTACTGCCTGGACAGCCGCGGCTCCACCGACAAGGGCGTGGGCATCTGGGAGTGCGCGTCGGTGGACGGGCGCAACGGGCAGAACCTGAGGTTCGCGGTGGGCGGTGACGGGGTGATCCGTCCGGCGGTCGCGGTGGAGACGGCGGTGACACCGGACGGGGACGGGGGCCTGGCGCTGCTGCCGGTGAACGGGGGAAGCGGGCAGCGGTGGCGGGCGGGCTCGCCGTGAACTGACCGGATGGTGATCGCCGGCATCGGTGCTCACCTGCTCATGACTACGCTGCCCCTCCGCTTCGCACCAGGAGGAGTGTCCATGAGCAGCACCACGGCCCGCCTCGGCCGATGGGCCGATCTTCCCGTCCTGCTGGTCGCGGTGGTATGGGGCTCCAGCTACCTCGCCGCCAAGGAAGTCACCACGGCGCAGACCGTGCTGGCCGTGCTGGTGCTGCGGTTCGCCGTGGTGCTGCCCGTGCTCGTGGTGGCGGGGTGGCGGCGGCTGCGGGCGCTGAGCGCCGTTCAGATACGCGGCGCGGGGACGCTGGGGCTGATCCTCGCCGGGATCTTCCTGCTGGAGACGTACGGCGTGGTGCACACCTCGGCGACGAACGCGGGGCTGATCATCAGCCTCACCATGGTGTTCACTCCGCTCGCGGAGAGCCGGGTGCGCGGGACGCGGCTGCCAGGGTCCTTCATGGCGGCCGCGGCGGTGTCGGTGCTCGGCGTGGCACTGCTGACCCAGGGCGCCGGGTTCACCGCCCCGTCCGTGGGCGATCTGCTGATGCTGGGGGCCGCCGTCGCCCGTACCGTGCATGTGCTCGCCATGGCACGCATG
>NZ_JBQQCE010000438.1:0-8224 GCF_052245645.1 Streptomyces sp. KR55
CCGTCCTGCCCTTCGCCGCCCCCCTTTCCTCCACACCGCCCGTCTACACGACCGTCTTCCCACCGGCCACCGCCCCCGGCCCGGCTCTGCCCCCCGCAGCACCCGTCGCCCCCGACCCCGCGCTCCCCCTGCCTACAGCCCCCCGCACCGTCTTCACTGCCTTGGCCACCGTCCGCCTCACGGCCGCCGCCCTCTGCGTGCTCTTCTTCCCGTCCACGTCCTTGGCCGCACCGCCGGAGGCACCCGTGGCGCGCGCGGTCCTCTCGGACCCCGACTGCTGTACGGCCGTCTTTTTCGCCACCATGGCCGCGGCCCCTTCACATTCTGTGATTTTGCACGCGAATCGTGCTGGGACGATAAATCGACTTGAGTCCCGCGGCAACGGGGCATGCCACCCGATTCGCCCGTCCCGCGACCGCCACGCGGCCGGCATGCATGCGTTGTGCCCAGCTCCTCGCCGGGTAATCCGCCGAGTCGGGACATCCCAGGATCGAAAGCCGTGTACCTCACCATTCGGGTCATCTCACGCACGCCCCCGCCCCACCCTCCGGCGCCGGAAATCCGGTCGGCCGCTGTCCCCCCGGAGCCGTACACTGGGCGGAGCGAGAAGCGTGGATGGGGACGAGTAGCGGCGTACGCAGCCCAGAGCGACCCGGGGACGGTGGAAGCCCGGGGGCGAGCGCGACGTGAAGATCACCCCGGAGCCGCCGGAAGAAAGCCGCAGGAAACCCACTGCGGCGAGTAGAACCGGCATCGCGACCCCAATGAGGGGGCTCACCGAGGCACACCATGCGTCGGCGGGCCAAGGAGGGTGGTACCGCGGGAGCGCGCCGAAAGCGGCGTAAGGAAAGACATGGCTCTCGTCCCTCCGGACGGAAGGCAGCAAGTCCGCCGGAGGAAGCTCGCAGATGACAACGCCGACGTACCGCCAGGTGCCCGCTCAGGTCGACCTGCCCGCCCTTGAGCACGCCGTGCTCGACTTCTGGCGCGAGCAGAAGATCTTTGCCAAGAGCCTGGAGCAGTCCGAGGGCCGCCCCGAGTGGGTGTTCTACGAAGGCCCGCCCACCGCCAACGGCATGCCGGGCGCCCACCACATCGAGGCGCGCGTCTTCAAGGACGTCTTCCCCCGCTTCCGCACCATGCGCGGCTACCACGTGGCCCGCAAGGCCGGCTGGGACTGCCACGGCCTCCCGGTGGAGCTGGCGGTCGAGAAGGAGCTCGGCTTCAGCGGCAAGCAGGACATCGAGGCGTACGGCATCGCCGAGTTCAACGCCAAGTGCCGCGAGTCGGTGACCCGCCACACCGACGCCTTCGAAGCGCTCACGACCCGCATGGGTTACTGGACCGACCTCAACGACCCGTACCGCACGATGGACCCCGAGTACATCGAGTCGGTCTGGTGGTCGCTCAAGGAGATCTTCAACAAGGGCCTGCTCGTCCAGGACCACCGCGTCGCCCCCTGGTGCCCCCGCTGCGGCACGGGCCTGTCCGACCACGAGCTGGCGCAGGGTTACGAGACGGTCGTCGACCCGTCCGTCTACGTCCGCTTCCCGCTCACCTCCGGCCCGCTGGCCGACGAGGCCGCGCTCCTGGTGTGGACGACGACCCCCTGGACCCTGGTCTCCAACACGGCCGTCGCCGCCCACCCCGAGGTCACCTACGTCGTCGCGACGAACGGCGAGGAGAAGCTCGTCGTCGCCGAACCGCTCGTCGCCAAGGCGCTCGGCGAGGGCTGGGAGGCCACCGGCCAGACCTTCACCGGCGCCGAGATGGAGCGCTGGTCGTACCAGCGCCCGTTCGAGCTGGTCGAGTTCCCGGCGGATGTGGACACCCACTTCGTGGTCAACGCCGACTACGTCACCACCGAGGACGGCACCGGCCTGGTCCACCAGTCCCCCGCCTTCGGTGAGGACGACCTCCGGGTCTGCCGCTCCTACGGCCTGCCCGTCGTGAACCCCGTCCGCCCGGACGGCACCTTCGAGGAGGACGTCCCCCTGGTCGGCGGCGTCTTCTTCAAGAAGGCCGACGAAAAGCTCACCGAGGACCTCGGCAACCGCGGCCTGCTCTTCAAGCACCTGCCGTACGAGCACAGCTACCCGCACTGCTGGCGCTGTCACACCGCGCTCCTCTACTACGCACAGCCGTCCTGGTACATCCGCACCACGGCGATCAAGGACCGCCTCCTGGCGGAGAACGAGCGGACCAACTGGTACCCGGACACGGTCAAGCACGGCCGCTACGGCGACTGGCTGAACAACAACATCGACTGGGCCCTGTCCCGCAACCGCTACTGGGGCACCCCGCTGCCGATCTGGCGCTGCGAGGACGACCACCTCACGGTCGTCGGCTCCCGCGCCGAGCTCACCGAGCTCACCGGCACCGACCAGTCCGGCCTCGACCCGCACCGCCCGTTCATCGACGAGGTCACCTTCGCCTGCCCGCAGTGCGCCCAGACGGCCACGCGCGTGCCGGAGGTCATCGACGCCTGGTACGACTCGGGTTCGATGCCGTTCGCGCAGTGGGGCTACCCGTACAAGAACAAGGACCTCTTCGAGTCCCGCTACCCGGCGCAGTTCATCAGCGAGGCCATCGACCAGACCCGCGGCTGGTTCTACACGCTGATGGCGGTCGGCACACTGGTCTTCGACAAGTCCAGTTACGAGAACGTCGTCTGCCTCGGCCACATCCTCGCCGAGGACGGCCGGAAGATGTCCAAGCACCTGGGCAACATCCTCCAGCCGATCCCGCTGATGGACCAGCACGGCGCGGACGCGGTCCGCTGGTTCATGGCGGCCGGCGGCTCCCCGTGGGCGGCCCGCCGGGTCGGCCACGGCACCATCCAGGAGGTCGTCCGCAAGACGCTCCTGACGTACTGGAACACGGTCGCCTTCCAGGCCCTGTACGCCCGTACGTCCGACTGGGCCCCGTCCGAGGCCGACCCGGCCCCGGCCGACCGCCCGCTCCTGGACCGCTGGCTGCTGTCCGAACTGCACGCGCTGACCGACCAGGTGACCCAGTCCCTGGAGGCGTACGACACCCAGCGCGCCGGCAAGCTGCTGTCGGCGTTCGTCGACGATCTGTCGAACTGGTACGTACGCCGCTCCCGGCGCCGCTTCTGGCAGGGCGACAAGGCGGCGCTGCGCACCCTGCACGAGGTCGTCGAGACGGTCACCAAGCTGATGGCACCGCTGACCCCGTTCATCACCGAGCGGGTCTGGCAGGACCTGGTCGTGCCGGTCAGCCCCGGGGCGCCGGAGTCGGTGCACCTGTCCTCCTGGCCGGAGGCGGACCTCACCGCCATCGACCCGGAGCTGTCGAAGCAGATGGTGCTGGTGCGCCGTCTGGTGGAGCTGGGCCGTGCCACGCGCGCGGAGTCGGGCGTCAAGACCCGCCAGCCTCTGAAGCGCGCGCTGATCGCGGCGACCGGCTTCGAGTCCCTGGACCGCGAACTGCACACGCAGATCACGGAGGAGCTGAACGTCGAGTCGCTCGCGTCGCTGAGCGAGGTCGGCGGCAGCCTGGTCGACACGACCGCGAAGGCCAACTTCCGCGCCCTGGGCAAGCGGTTCGGCAAGCGTGTCCAGGACGTGGCGAAGGCCATCGCGAACGCGGACGCGGCCGCACTGTCCCTCGCCCTGCGCGAGGGCACGGCCTCGGTGGAGGTCGACGGCGAGACGATCACCCTGGCTCCCGACGAGGTGATCATCACGGAGACCCCGCGCGAGGGTTGGTCGGTGGCGTCCGACTCGGGCGCGACGGTCGCCCTCGACCTGGAGATCACGGAGGAACTCCGCCGCGCGGGCCTGGCCCGTGACGCGATCCGCCTGATCCAGGAGGCCCGCAAGAACAGCGGCCTCGACGTCGCCGACCGGATCACCCTGCGCTGGACGGCCACGGACCCGGCGGTCGTCGCGGCCCTGACCGAGCACGCGGAGCTGATCGCCGACGAGGTCCTCGCCCCGGACTTCGCCCAGGGCGAGGCGGACGACAGCTACGGCGACCCATTCACGGACGAGCCCCTGACCCTGACGTTCCGCCTGCGCAAGGCGTAGCCACACGCAAGCCCGCAGCCTGCGGGCAGCCGCCGCCAGCGCCGGGCTGCGCACCCGCCCCCGCCCAGCCCCAACCCCGCGCACATCGAAGGCCCGGGCCGCCAAGAAATCTTGGTCGGCCCGGGCCTTCGGCGTTGCGTACGTAGGACACCACACCCACGCCCGAACAAACACCGCAAACCCTATGAACGCGCGTAGCAAAAGGGCGGGATCCCGGATCAAAATCCGGGGCCCCGCCCTGAACGCTGCCGACGCCTACGCCGTACTACGAACCGTCAGTTGTCGTCCTCGTCGATGAGGAACCCACGCATCGGCGACGGAGCCTGACCCATGGGCGACGGCCCCTGCGGCCGGACCGGAGCCATCGGCTGGGTCATCGCCGGGGACATCTGCTGCTGACCGCCACCGTAGGAGGGCGCAGACGGAGCGGGCGCGCCGCCCATCGTCTGGTTGCCGCCGTACGACGGGGCGCTCGCACCGGCCGGGGCCATGGAAGGCGCCGGGGACGGCGGGAGCGACGCGGTCGCCGGGGTCCGCGGCGGGGCGAGCGAGTCGTCCGCCTGGGTCTCCAGCTGACGCAGCTGCGACTCCAGGTAGGACTTCAGCCGCGTGCGGTACTCGCGCTCGAAGCCGCGCAGGTCCTCGACCTTGCGCTCCAGCGTCGCGCGGGCGGACTCCAGGGAGCCCATCGCGACACGGTGCTTCTCCTGCGCGTCCCGCTCCAGCGCGTCGGCCTTGGCGCGCGCGTCGCGCTCCAGGCCCTCGGCACGCGAACGCGCCTCACCGACGATCTTGTTGGCCTCGGAGCGGGCCTCGGCGATCGCCTGGTCGGCGGTCTGCTGGGCCAGCGAGAGGACACGGGCGGCGCTGTCGCCGCCGGGGCCGCCCTGACCGGGCATGCCGGGGCCGCCCATCGGACCGCCCATGGGGCCCGGGCCCATCTGGCCCTGCATCGGCCCCTGGCCCATCGGACCCTGACCCATCGGGCCGGGACCCTGCGGACCCTGACCGCCGGGACCGGCGGGCAGCTGCGGTGCACCGCTCGGCAGCTGGGGCGGGCCGCCCATGGGGCCACCCATCTGCTGCTGCGGCGGGCCCGATATGCCGGCGGGTACCGGAGCACCCGGACCTCGCATGCCCTGCTGGGGCATACCGCCCTGCTGGGGCATACCGCCCTGCTGGGGCATGCCACCCTGCTGGGGCATACCACCCTGCTGCTGGTCCTGCGGCTCCGGGGGCTTGCGCATGTTCTGCTGGTTCTGGGCAGCAGCACGCGTGGCCGCGGCCAGCTTGGCGCGCAGGTCCTCGTTCTCGCGGAGCAGGCGGGTCAGTTCGGCTTCGACCTCGTCGAGGAAGGCATCGACCTCGTCCTCGTCATAGCCTTCTCGGAGGCGGACGGTCGTGAACTGCTTGTTCCGCACGTCCTCGGGGGTCAACGGCATCTCTTCACCTCAACGTTGTCGTCGGCAGTCGGCAAGACCGTATCTGTCACATCGCTCACACCGCGCTCCGCACGAGCGTGATCAGGATGTAGACGATGATCATCAGTACGAAGAAGGACAGGTCGAGCGCCACGCCCCCGAGACGCAGCGGCGGAATGACCCGCCGCAGAAGCTTGAGCGGTGGATCAGTGACAGTGTAGGTGGCCTCCAGAACGACCACCATCGCCTTGCCGGGTTGCCACGAGCGGGCGAACTGGAAGACGTAGTCCATGACCAACCGGAAGATGAGCACGATGAGGAAGACCATCAGCGCGACGTAGAGAACCTGCAGGACCACGCTCATGACTGGTGCTTCCCTCTCCCCTGTTCCCTGTTTCGTGCGTTCATTCCGGTGGTGCGTCTCAGCTCTGGTTGAAGAACCCGCCCTCTGCGATGCGGGCCTTGTCCTCCGCCGTGACATCGACGTTAGCAGGCGACAACAGGAACACCTTCTGCGTCACCCGCTCGATGCTGCCGTGAAGACCAAACACCAAACCCGCCGCAAAGTCGACAAGTCGCTTGGCGTCTGTGTCATCCATCTCAGTCAAGTTCATGATCACCGGGGTGCCTTCACGGAAGTGTTCCCCGATGGTACGGGCCTCGTTGTAGGTCCGCGGGTGAAGCGTGGTGATCCGGTAAGGCTCTCGTTCCGACACGACCTTGGGCATGATCACCGGTGCGTTCTTCTCCAGGCTTGCGCGTTCTTGTGTGATGGATGCCACGGGCGCGATGCGCGCCGGACGTCCCGATTCCGCGGGTAGCGAAGCGGAATGTGCGACCGGCTCGCGAGGCGCCGGAGGCTGCACCACCCGTACCGATTCTTCCCTTTGGGACTGATGTGCACCATGAGGCTGGTGCGACGGCTCGTGCCGCCGGTGGTCCCGCTCGGGCTCCGGGTCCAGTTCGGGTTCGAAGTCGTCGTCGGGGTCGAAACCCCGGCCGTCGTACCCATCGTCCTCCACGAGGCCGAGGTAGACCGCCATCTTGCGCATCGCGCCGGCCATGCTCTGAGTCCTCCGCTCTGTGGTGGATCGGCTGACGACTGCCAAGTGCCCGCGATCCACGAGGTCGTTACGCCCGCCCTTCGACGGCAATGACCATATTTTCTGCTGTGGTCCGACTCTTGGCGACGTTACCGGAGCCTGGGGCGGACTCCGAGTACCGCAGTGCCGACGCGCACATGTGTCGCTCCGGCAGCCACGGCCTGTTCGAGGTCCGCACTCATGCCTGCCGAGACCATGGTGGCAGCCGGATGGGCCCTGCGCAGGTCGGTCGACAAATCCATCATCCGCTCGAATGCCGCCAGTTCGCGTCCGGCGTACTCTCCGGTGAGCGGTGCGACGGTCATCAGCCCGTCGAGCCTCAGCCCGTCAGCGGCCGCCACGCGGTCCGCCAACTCCCGGATTCCGCCGGGGGTTACGCCGCCCCGCTCCCCTCTCGCGCTCTCGCCCGCGTCGAGCGCGACCTGGATCAGACAGCCCACCTCACGCCCGGCGCGCACGGCCTCCTTGGACAGGGCTGTGACGAGCTTGGAACGATCGACGGACTGCACAAGGTCCGCGTAACCGACCACGGAACGAACCTTGTTGGTCTGCAACTGACCCACAAAGTGCCAAGTAAGGGGCAGATCCGCACATTCGGCAGCCTTGGGTGCCGCGTCCTGATCACGGTTCTCGGCGACATGACGCACACCGAGTTCCGACAGGACCCGCACATCGCTCGCGGGATAGGTCTTGGTGACCACGATCAGGGTCACCTCCTCGCGCGCTCGCCCGGCGGCCGCACAGGCCGCGGCGATACGCTCCTCCACTTTCGCCAGATTTGCGGCGAGTTCGTCCTTACGATCCGTCATGCCCCATCAGTCCAGCCAGACATAGCCCGCGAGCCGACCCGTGGTGCGGTCGCGGCGGTACGAGAAGTGGTCGCCCGACTCCAGCGTGCACACCGGCGACTGCGCCCGGTCGCCCACCCCGAAGCGTTCGAGCTGGGCG
This sequence comes from Streptomyces sp. KR55, assembly GCF_052245645.1. Taxonomy (NCBI): domain Bacteria; kingdom Bacillati; phylum Actinomycetota; class Actinomycetes; order Kitasatosporales; family Streptomycetaceae; genus Streptomyces; species Streptomyces sp. KR55. The sequence goes on from NZ_JBQQCE010000438.1 coordinate 7,525, forward strand.
TGCACACCGGCGGTCACGTCGACCGCGGGCGTACCCCAGCTCGTCTCGGCGTATGCCGCCGGCTCCACGGCGGCCACCTCGGCGCGCATCGGCTCGGGCACCTCGTAGCACCGGCCGCAGACAGCGGGTCCGGTGCGGGCGACGATGCGGTGCGGCTCGGCACCCAGTTCCATCATCGCGCGTAGCGCGGCGGGGACGACTCCGGCGACCATGCCGGGCCGGCCCGCGTGGGCCGCAGCGGCGATCCCGGCGACGGGGTCGGCGAGCAGTACGGGCACGCAGTCGGCGGTCAGGACCGCGAGGGCGAGGCCGCGGCGCACGGTGACGATCACGTCGACCGGCGGAATCCCGGCCGGGGAGTCCCAAGGCCCGTCGACCACGGCCACGTCGTTGCCGTGCACCTGGTTCATCCAGACGACCTCGCCGGGATCCAGTCCCAGCGACTTGGCCGCGAGCTCGCGGTTGGTGCGGACGGCCTGGGGGTCGTCGCCGACGGCCCCGCCGAGGTTGAGCTCTTCGTACGGAACGGCGCTCACCCCGCCCCACCTGTCGGTGAAGGCGAAGTGCGCGCCGTTCACGGTGTCGCGCTGTCCTATCACTTCAGGAAGTCCGGTACGTCCAGTTCCTCTGCCGCACTGTCCGCGTAGTTCCGCGACGTCGGGACCGGCGGGGGAGCCTGGAGGTCGCTCACCGGCTCCGG